>NZ_CP143889.1:3000000-3168262 GCF_036417355.1 Akkermansia sp. RCC_12PD
CCAGAAGGACTTCCTGGGCAAGCTTGTTGTCCGTGGATTCCGCAAGCTGGGTATAAAGCTGGATGGCTTCATATTCCGCCGCGATCATGAACCGGATGGCCCTCACCAGTTCATTGTGAGTGAGCATCCGGTCTTCCTTCAATCCGCTAAATGCATTTGTAAATTCAGGCATATTGGGTATGACTTAATATGCTACTCTTTCATTCAATATGGTTTTGTCATAATTTTTCCGTGACATTCTTTGAACTTTCGCTACGAAAACTGGTCTAATGAAACTTCCTTCCCCTTCGACATTTTTTTGTGAAACATATTCCCAGACTACGGAAGAGCAGACAGGCATTGAAATGGATATCATCCGTGCGCCCAGGTTTCCCGGCCTTCGCATTCACAAGAACACGGCAGGACACGGGTAATTCCGCATCTCCGGACTTTTCTCCGGCCAGGAGGAATCAAGCCGCCGAATTTCATTGGGCGCTCCGGCGGCTGCGCCGTCTTCCATATACGGCAGGCAGTCCAGGCAGAAAGCGCTATATTTAAACGCCCGGCCTCCCTGGGGGAAAACCGGGCATTTCAACCATGAACGGCGGGGAGTCTCCGTCAATGGGCGTCCTTGCCGGCGGCACACTGGCCGTCTTTGCAGGACCCTTTCAATTTTTCAATTTTTTCATTGGTTTCACCCATCCCTTCGTCGTAGAAGCCCTGTTCATCCGGGGCCAGTACCTGAAGGAGACGGAGAAATTCGCCGGCGTGTTCCTTTTCTTCATTGGTGATGTCCAGAAGAACTTCCTGGGCAAGCTTGTTGTCCGTGGATTCCGCAAGCTGGGTATAAATCTGAATGGATTCATATTCCGCCGCGATCATGAACCGGATGGCCCTCACCAGTTCATTGTGAGTGAGCATACGGTCTTCCTTCAATCCGCTAAATGCATTTGTAAATTCAGGCATGCAGGTAAGACCGGATGGAAGGCAGCTTCATTCAATGTGTTTTTGTCACAGAAAAGATTCCGGTAAAAAATTCTTCCGCACCCTTTAATAACAAACAGCAGGAGCGGCGGTCTTCAGCCGCCGCTCCTGCCTGAAATACCTCGGTCAGAACACCAGTTCTATTTGACCTCTGAGGTTTTGGGTGCGTACTTCTTGAAAAATTCAACGTACTGGACGGGAGTGCGTCCGGGAATATAACCCGTGCGCCCCAGTTCCTTGCCTTCCGCATCCACCACGACCATGGCGGGAACACCCGTGACTTTATATGTCTTGGCCTCCTTCGACTTGCTGAAATCCGAACTGCTGAATTCGAATTTGACGCCTATGGCCACGCCGTCCATGCCCTGTTTGAATTCCTTCTTGGAAAGGACTTCCTTTTCCAGTTTGACGCAGTAGCCGCACCAGGACGTTCCCGTGAAAAGAAGAACGATGGGAAGCCCCGTTTCTTCCGACTGCTTCTGGGCGCTCTTCAGGCTCTTTCCCCAGCGGAATTTCACCTTGGCAGCCTTGGCCGCTTTGGCGGCGGCTTCCTTGTCCGCCGGGGCATCCTGAGCCAGAGAACCCCCGGAAACGCTGAATCCTACTGCGGCGCATAATGCAAAAATCAAATGTCTGTTCATCGCACTTTTGAAATGTTTTTTTCAACCTATCAGAAACAGGCCGGATAGAAAGAAAAATCAGCGTCTTTCCCAAGTCCGGAATCTTTCCGGATCTTCCATAAAATGGGCAGGATTCAAAAAAAGTATTGCTCTTTCCGTCTTAATCGGGTAATAATCCGCCCGCACTTCCAAACGCGCGGTTAGCTCAGTGGTAGAGCAACACCTTGACATGGTGGAGGTCGTAGGTTCAAATCCTATACCGCGTACCACTTCCCCTTAAAATCCCGTCCCTTCCCGGACGGGATTTTTTATGGCGCCGTTTCCGGGAACAGAGCGCACGCAGGGAATGGGCAACAAAACTTAAATGACGTGTTCCGATACGATAAGAAGAACGCTTTTCCACATCGTAATTTCTGATGCTCAAAAATCTTTTTTCAACTTTTTTTGAACATAAGCCCCCTCTCAGGACGCTAATGGTAGGAAGGAAAAAGAAGGCCCCAGCCCTTGAAACCTTCCGCTGATGAAAAACTGACATTAAGCCCGGCGGAAGTTCCCCTTCCGCCGGGCTTGTTTTATCCGGCTCCGGCGTTCCACGGGCCGGGGCCGTTACCGGGAAGTCAGGCGGTCATACAATTCATTGGCGTACTTGTGATTGGGATGGTTCACGCTCATGTATGCCTCATAGAGAGGATGGGAGGGGTCCGACTCCATCCGCATGGCTTCTTCAGCCGGGGAGGGAGCGGCTGCTCCCTCCTGATGGAGGGGCGCCTCATCCAGCAGGCGGGAGACCTGATACAGCAGGCGGATGACATCCGGATTGGAACCCAGGGCCCGGTTGTCCAGAAGGGCATCCGCATCCACACCCGTTTCCGAGGCCAGGCGCTGAAGGGCCGCCGTGGCCCTGCCCATGTTGCGCTCGTAGCTGCCGCCCCATTCGTTCTGCAGGGACTGTTCCGCCTGGGTTTCCTGTTCCATCTGCTGTTCCTGCACCTTTTCCCTGGCCTCCTGGTAGGCCTGCGCCATCGTGTCCTGCAGGGCGTTCATGGCTTCCGGAGGAACACCGTAGCGATAGGCGGCGCGGGCCATGCGTTCCGCCAGTTCAGGGTTCCATTCCTCTTCCGGCATGGTTTCCGGACGTTCCAGACGGTAGTCTTCTTCGGAGTCAGGCAGGCCGGCCATTTGGCGGAAACGCGCCATTTGTTCTTCATTATCCACCCCGGGATAACGCCGCAGGCGTTCCAATTCCGTGTAGCTCCTGGCCAGGGCTTCCGGAGTCTTGAATTTGGCCAGGGATTTTTCCGTGCCTTTCAATTCCTCAAACCGGGAATACCATTCCGGAACAAAGGAACCGTCTTCTCCCAGCAGGCCGGACGAAGTGGGGGTAGCAGAAATGGAGTCGGCAGAGGATTCCGCCTCAAGGGGCGCGGCTGAGGAAAAATCCGCATCCCCGGCGGGTGCGGCGGCATTGGTGTCTATGGAATCAATCATTTTTATTTTCTGTTGTGGATTCTTTAAGGGCTAGCTGGAGCTGGCGGCGGATGTACAGGAATACCTCCCTGTACGCATCGCGCCTCATGGCGTCCAGGGGGTCGTAATTCCCCGGACTGCCTTGAAAAACGGGTAAATCAGTCTGGAAGCGGGCTTCCAGAAAGGAGAGGGCGTCGCGGCCGTCCGGCGTGTCAAACACGCGGAGGAGCTGCCGCCTTTTAAGCCGGGCCTCCTTCAGGGAGGCCTCCTGCTGCAAGATGGTATCCTGGTTCATTCCTGAATGGCTGTTAATTGGCTGAGCAACGGATCAAGGGAGGCGTAAGGGTCTTCCCCCCCGGCAGGTTCCTGCTCTCCGGACTGCTGCAACGCCTGGCGCTGGCGCCGCGCGGCCTGAACGTCCGCCCAGGGTTTCAGCATGCTTTCCGGCGCACCTTCCACCCGTGCGGACAGGCGGAAGCAGGCATCCCAGTCCACATGGTCCGCCAGTTCCGGAGCCGCCTGCATCATCATGTTCAAGCGCTGCAGGCTGCGGTCCATGCCTTCGTTCTGCAAACGCCGCAGCACCAGGGCTATTTTGGACTGGTATACCACCCTGGGTTCCCCCACCCGGACGGTGCCGTCCCGCCCCTCCCTTAGAACAGCGCGGGGCGGCCTAGGGAATTTGCCCATGCGGAACAGGAGGGAAAAGATGCGCGCCATGGTGGAATACAAGTCGCTCACGAACAGGGTGAAAGACGGGGAAAACATGAGCACGCGCTCGTTTTCCCGGGCCATCACTTCCGTGGCTGTCATGCTGCCGTGATGGCCGCCCCACAGTTCCAGCATGGGCAGATAGTAGGCCCGCTTGATGGCCTCCTGCTTCTGGGCCAGGCGGTCCATCCCTATGTCGTACCTGCCCTGCGTGGCCCATTCCCGCGGCAGATGGAGGGAGGCGGCCTCCGGCGTAATCACCGTTCTGCCGCCGGCCCTCAGGTCCACCTCCCCGATCTGACTGGCCAGTTCCAGAATGCGGGGGAAGGCGGCTACCTCTCCCAGCGTGTCCAGAATACGGTTCAGGAACTGCGCCTGCTGGATGGCGGGAAAAACCAGCCTGCCGGGAGCCAACCCGTACGGGCCGTTTCCCCATTTCAGGAACCGGGTGACCAGGTACGGAAATTCCATGTATCCCCCTTCCTCCACGATCACCTGGTCGTCCAGAGACAGGTAAACACTTTCAAATGGCATGTGGGACGCCTGCACCCTGCGACGGCTGCGCCGGGTGCGCGGACGCACCACGTGAAGAAACCTCAGGGAGGTGGAATACGGATTGCCGCCGCGTTCCAGCACTTCCCGCGCCCGAGGGCCGAGAGCCTTGAGCCCGAACATGCTGCGTGCCTGATGGGCCGTGAACGTGAATTCCCTGACGTAGGTGTCCACCCTGCCCTCCGCATTCTCCGCGCAGGCGAATTGCCCGCAGGGGATGTTCGTAAACAGCAGCCGTCCGTCCACGGACGTTCCGGTAAAGAGGCTGCCCGTTCCCAGAGCCACGCGGTCCAGGAAGCATTCGTGAATCTCCGTGTAGAAATTGGATACGGAGAGTTCCTTCAAGGCGACTTCCGAGCACTGGTTGTACCACGCCTCCGCCTCGTCCCCTCCCTGGTCATCCGGAGCGGACCACTTGAACCACACGTCATGGCTGGGGGTGATGTAGGACATATGGCCGCTGGCGAGCTTCTGGCAGGCCTCCACGGCGGTCGTGTCCGTCATGCGGTCCATGGCGTCCCGGCTGGGGAGGGAAACCTCCCCCTCCCGGTTCAGGCGCCTGGGCAGTACATAGTCCCGGAGCCGGTCCCACCAGGTCTCCCAGGGCGCGCGCTGGGCGGCCAGAGCCTTATACACGGAAGTCAGTTCCGCAATTCGTTCTTCCATGATAGTTGGCTATCCCAGTGTTTTTCTCAACAGGGTTTTCGGATTGACATCTTCCTGCCCTCCGGCGGCTCCGCGCCGCGCCAGAATGGTGGAAATCATTCCCTGCCTCTGGCGTTCCCTAGCCTGATAATCTTCTCCCACTTCCGCACCTACGCTCTCCGCCTTGACCGGGATGGTCTGAACGGGAGCGGGAGTGGAAGGCGTGGATGGTTTCATGAATCCCATAATATCTTCTTTTTCTGTATTTTGTTATTTACCGTTCCGGTCATGACAGGACGGTCTGGGCCGACTGCGGGACATTCCGTCCGGCAGGCCGTAAAACGACTTGCCCTTAAAAACACCCCGTTCCCCGCATCCGGAAGGAACGCTATGCCGCCTGCCGAACGGTCCCGGCCAGCGCACGTCCCTATCCAATAACGGAATTCATATAAAATGCATCCGGAGAAGCCCGGAACGCATACCTGCCACCGATGGCACAAAAGAGGCGCCAGCCAAACATGATGCACCAGAAAAAAATTTCCGCCAATCATGGGGTGCTATGACAAATGAATCCATTCTTCAACCGGACACACCGTCCGCACTGGATATATGCAATGCCGCACTATCCAAAATCGGGGAGGCTCCTCTGGACGCCCTGATTGCCAATGAATCTACAGCGTCCCGCCTTTGCGTTCTACACTACCATCCGGCCCGCAGGGAGACCCTCTGCATGGCCCGGTGGACATTCGCCACCGTGCAAATCACGCTGGACTCCGTTTCCGCACAGGCGCCCAATTCCCTGACGCCCTATCAATTCACCCTGCCGAAAGACTGCCTGCGCATCCTGGATGTGGAATGCACGGAATGGAAAATGCAGGGCCGCCGCATTCTCGCCTCCCGGGCACCGCTGCGGATGAGCTACATCGCGGACATTGAAGACGCAGAACAATTCGATCCCCTCTTCATGGATGCCCTGGCGACGCGACTGGCGGAAAAACTGGCCATGCCCATGACGGGGAACCAGAACCTGCGCCAGAACCTTCATCAGGAATTCCACAAGATCATCCTTCCGCAGGCCGCCACGGTCAACGCCGTCCAATCCTTCTCCAATGACTCTCACCCTCTGTTGGACCTCTTGAGAAAAATGAGGGCCCCCCACAATCCGGAAGATTGTGAATAACTTGAAAATAACAAGTGAATAATATCTAAAAAACCTGTGAATAAAAATTCATGAAAGCCTTGGACTTCATCCAAATATTCGCTTCCAACGTACGCAGGATGGACTTCCGCCTCAGCAGCGCGCAAGTCATTCTGGCCATCATTGCCGGGTACCGGCGTCACAGCACCATCACGGAAGCGACGCGGCTGCACCCCAACACCGTTACAAACATTTTGCAGGACCTCATCGCGCAGGGTTACGTGGAGCGCTTCGGGGACTGCCGTCCCTATGTCTACCGCTCTACGGAGAGAGGCAGGCAACTGGCCGGAAACCTGCTGGACAAACAAACACAGCCGGACTCATGAACGATCCCCTGCTCAGCACGGAAGAAAAACGCCGCTGGCTTGCCCGTGTCTTCCGGGATACGGACGGAGAATACTCCCAGGCAGACAAATTCAAAGCCCTGGTGGAAGACACCAAACTGGCCGCCCTCCAGCAGGAAGAAGAGGAATTCAAACGCCAGAGTGAAACAGGAACCGCAGTGCAGGACCCCCTGCTGGCCCTGCTCCGTTCCCTGCCGCCCGCCGAACTCAACCCGAAAGATCGACCCATTCCCTGACTCCTTCGGCAGAAAACAAAAAAGCACCCCGGACTTATCTGGTCCGGGGTGCTTTTTAATCATCGTACAAGTCAGCCGGCCTCCTTGCGGAGAGCGACCGCTCTCCGCAGACACCTCATCCGCCTCCCTCTCGTTTCAATCCACGCCCTCCTTGCGGAGAGCGACCCCATCCGCACGCCGGTCCGCTCTCTAGCCTATGTTTCAATCCACGCCCTCCTTGCGGAGAGCGACTCTCCTGCGCCGTCAATCACTTCCACCTTCACGGTTTCAATCCACGCCCTCCTTGCGGAGAGCGACAGACGGAACAGAAGAGTGCGTGGGAGATTCATACGTTTCAATCCACGCCCTCCTTGCGGAGAGCGACGGATGGTGCCTGTACTGCAATTTCCTGCTTCATGTTTCAATCCACGCCCTCCTTGCGGAGAGCGACTTTCGGAATTTATCAAGTACGCTACTCCACGTCTTGTTTCAATCCACGCCCTCCTTGCGGAGAGCGACTTTGAACGGCACGTCAGTTGACACAAAATTGCCGGTTTCAATCCACGCCCTCCTTGCGGAGAGCGACCCAGGTGTACAATATCTTCAATGAGTTCGTCAGGTTTCAATCCACGCCCTCCTTGCGGAGAGCGACCGCGCCGCCTTTGCTTCCGTAACAGCAGCAGCCTGTTTCAATCCACGCCCTCCTTGCGGAGAGCGACAGCATCAGGAGTACCAGGAATAACTTCCTGCAAGTTTCAATCCACGCCCTCCTTGCGGAGAGCGACTCAATTTTAAGGTCAGGCGCGAGATAGTACACCCGGTTTCAATCCACGCCCTCCTTGCGGAGAGCGACCTTCTTCAGCACAAGTACCTGTATTTCTTCAACGCGTTTCAATCCACGCCCTCCTTGCGGAGAGCGACTCCAGGTCTTTTCGTCCCCTCCTTTTGCCGGGGGTTTCAATCCACGCCCTCCTTGCGGAGAGCGACGCCATGGCCCCTTCAGCGTCGCAACGGATTCCGGTTTCAATCCACGCCCTCCTTGCGGAGAGCGACTGCCCCAACGGTACATGTTGTTAATCAATCATGCAAGCGGGGCTTTGCGCCAACTTCACGAAGACGGTACATCACATACCGTCTTCTCTTCATCATACTTGGTTGTCAATCTGCGTTTTCCAATGTCTTACAAGAATCGCCGACTTCCCGGCAATTTGATGTAAGCTTGGGGTTGGCGCAAAGGCCATGTCAAACAGCACTCAAATGATCAACGGCCCGGAAATGTCATAGCTCTTTTCCTTGCCTAATTGTTCGATTTTATGATGCCAATTGGACCCCATGTGGTAAATCCGGAGGCTGTCACTGTCCTGATCAATAATTTTAAGCAACTTGCTCCTGATTTCAACCAATTGGGCCGGAGAAACCTCGCATTCAAACACGGAATTCTGTACTCTCTGCCCGATGTTTTCACAAGCACGGGCAACCCGCCTCAGGCGGCGCTGGCCGGCCTTGTCTTCCGTAACAACATCGTAGGTGATGAGAATATACATGGAGAGAAAGCATTTATTTGCCAATAAACGGAGGATAACAATCCATATCTCCGCGCAGATGGCGTGCCAGCAACAGCGCCTGAATATGGATCAGCAGTCCCAGCGTGGTTTTCTCCTGGAGGAAGGGATGAACCAGAACGGTTTTCTTGCGTTCCTGCCATGCGGTCAGAACTTTTTTACGGGAATCCTCCTTCAAAAAGACGGCTCCGGATTCTTCCCTGTCAAAGTCGTCTGAAGATATCTGCTTGCGGTTAATCAGAGTCAAGGCCAGACGGTCCGCCAAAGGAGCCCGGAATTCTTCCATAAGGTCCAATGCCATGCCGGGGCGTCCCGGACGATCGCGGTGCAGAAACCCTGCAGCCGCGTCAATCCCGGAGCTTTCCAAGGCGGACCTGGCATCATGGCACAACAAACTGTACAAAAAGGAAAGCAACGCGTTGAAACAGTCCTTTGGCGGTCGTCTGTTGCGGCCTTCAAATACCAGTTCCGGATCTTCCGTGCGCTGGCAGTGGGACAGGCAGGAAAAATACGTTTCCGCGGCGGAGCCTTCAATTCCCCGCAGAATGTCTCCGGAAACGCACCCGCGGACCATGCGGCAAAAAGCAGCCAGCCGGTTCACTTCTTCCGAAAGATTTTTCCCGTAAGTCCTCTGTGCCCTCAACAGCAAGTTGCGGCAATTGGCGATTTTTGCGGCAATCATTTCCCGCGCCACTACAACCCATTTTGCTTCTTCATCGGCCCAGCGGTACTGTTCCCGGCGCAACAGGATGTTTCCTTTCATGAATCCCTGCACGCCAGCCAGGAATTTACCGTAAGGATTGCAGAACGACAGTGTAATTCCTTTTTCCGCACAGGCCCCCATCAAATACGGAGACACGCCGATATCCCACCCCAGCGTGACGATTCCTTCCAGATTATGAAGAGGGACCCGCAGCAGGCACTGACCTTCCGAATTTACTTTTACAGTATCTCCGTCCTTGGACAGCCAGCATCCTTCCAGCGTCACGAACAATGTATTTAAATGCTTCTTCATAAATCATCAGCCTCCCACATATTCAGACTTTCCTCAAATACTTCGTCCACACGGTCCTTCATTCCCAGCCTGCGTTCCCGGCATACGTCCGGAAGGCAGTCGTTGACCAGAGAACAGGATTTACAGGCTTTGGAATATTGGGGCAAAGGCGTTACCACTCCGATCAGGATATCCCTGGTTTCCCGAATAATCCGAACCGTCAGGGAACGCAATTCATCATCAAACGCCACCTCATGCCTCCTCTGGGTTTTCCCGTAAAATAAAAACCCCGCAGGAATGGCCGTTCCGAACATTTCCTCCAGGCACAAGGCCTGGGCGCATACCTGCACTTCGTCCGCGCGATGCGGTTTTGGCTTGCCTACCTTGTATTCCACCGGAGTCATGGATATGGGAACGCCGCCTTTTTCAGCATAAACAGCCTCCACAACATCCGCAATGCCGTGAATTCCCCATTGGAGGGAGGAAACATGCAGGGAACGCAGAATTTTCTTTCGTCCGCGGTTTTCCGTCATGCCGGAATCCGCCCGTTCATGAAATACATTCCCTTCCGCCGTAAACTGGTTGTCAGCCCACACACATTCCAGATGAATCAGCGCGCACTGCCTGGGACAGTACAGATAATGCTGCAATGCCGCCAGGGGAACGGAAAAGAGAGAAGGTAGCATCCGATAAATTTGTTTGAAAATGTTACTATTGCATAAAATAATAAAAAAATCAATTCATACATTGAAAATCCCACGGAAAAGACTATTCTGATTTTCCGTACCCAACTGGAAAGGATACATGGCACATGCTAGCACGGCCCGGACAGACAATAGAACAACACACACATGAGTGTACTGTAGGAGCTTCACTCAATGCCTCAAGAATAGGTTTGGCAAGGACGGCTGCTCTGATTGGAGCGTTCCATGATTTTGGAAAATGGAGTGATGCCTTTTATGACTATATGGAAGCTATTGCCTCGGGGAAAAATCGTACTCGGAAGGGCTCCGTCGATCATTCTACGGCAGGAGCACAACATTTATGGCGTTATTTCACAGATGGACGGCAAGCAATAGAGCCCTTTGAAAGATATTGGGTCCAAATAATAGCCCTCTGCTGTCTTTCCCATCATGAAGGGTGCCTGATTGATAACTTAAAGACAGAGGGAACAAATCATTTCAAGGCACGCATTACCAAAGACGTCCGGCAATCCTATTATGAAGAAGCCTGGAAAAATATACCGGCAGAAGAAAAGGCCCGGATGCAGGAATTGCTTTCAGACCCGGCATTAAGGGAAGAATGGCGTTCGTTTGACGCCCTACTCCGGAAAGGTGAAAAAAAACTTTCCTCCAGGGAAATAAAATACCGATATGGCCTTTTATCTCGCTTTTTACTGAGTTGTCTTGTAGATGCCGATCATTCCAGTGCGGGGGGCGAACCGATTGAAGCCGTACCTACTCCTCCATGGGATAAAATGTTGGCAAATCTGGACAGATATCTGGCGCGCCTTGCCTCACGAGGAATGATTGATGATTTGCGGGCAGAAATTTCCCAACGCAGTTTCACCGCCGCTGACCGTCCTCAAGGCAAGTTTTTGATGACACTCCCCACAGGAGCCGGAAAAACTTTGGCAAGCCTGAGATTTGCATTGACTCATGCCCTGAAGCACCAGCTGGACCGGCTAATTTATGTCATTCCCTACACTTCTATTATTGATCAGAATGCAGCCACTATCCGCGAGGCATTGGGAAATGAGTTTGCCGACCTTATTCTGGTTCATCATGCCAATGTGCTGGTGGATCCAAAAAACGATCTATCTGAAGAAGAACTCTACCAGGAGGAAAAACGCCGTTATAAAGCAGAATGTACGTGGAAATCTCCCGTCATCCTGACAACGGCAGTACAGTTTCTACAGACTCTGTTTTCCAAGGGTAGCAGCTATGTGCGCCGTATGAACAGTTTGGCCAGTTCCGTGATCATTTTTGATGAAGTACAAGCACTTCCGTTAAAATCGACCTACCTGTTGACGTCTGCATTAAATTTCATGGAAGAAGTCATGGGATGCAGTCTTGTTTTATGCACGGCCACGCAACCTATATGGAGCCAATTGGAAGACGAAAACTGGCACTTAAGATTAAATCCGGATCCTCATATCATTCCCGACTATCAACGGTACTTTGAATTGTTTTATTCCAACCGCCGGATCGCTGTGAATATAATTGAAGAATCCGAAAAATGGAAGCTGCAGCAATTTGCCGATTTTGCTCTAAAACAAGCTCAAAGCGGGAGAAATACCTTAATGGTTGTTAATACCAAAACATTTGCCCGCAATTTATATGAGGCGTGTGGAGACGTACCGGACGTGCAAATCTACCATTTGAGTACGAACATGATTCCACAGGATCGCTCAAATATCATCACCAATAGAATAGACAAGCAATCTCTTAAAACGGCTAAAAGGATAAAAAAGCCCGTTTTGTGCTTTAGTACGCAATTGATTGAAGCGGGGGTGGATGTAGACTTTGATGTAGTTATTCGCAGTGCAGCCGGGTTGGATTCCCTTGTCCAAGCCGGAGGCCGTTGCAACAGAGATGCTCAACTGGATAAAGGAGAAATCTTTGTCGTTTTCCCATCTGAGAAATTGGAAAATATAAACAAACTGGAAGAAATCAACATAGGCAAGACTCTTTTAAAAACGATTCTCCCTGATGTGCAAGGCAATACCAACTTACTCATGGAAGAGAACGCCTTGAACTCATTTTATCAATATTATTATTCCGAAAATAAGAGCAGGCTGTATTATCCGTTGAAAACCAACAGTTACACTATGATGGACCTTCTTTCGACGAACAGTACCATCAAAATGGAGGCTCAACGGATCCAGACCGATTACTCCTTTATGCTTCTGCACCAGTCCTTCCAGGAGGCAGCAAAAAATTATCAAGTTCTGGAAGGTTTATCAACCCCCGTCATTGTAAGTAAAGGAAAAGGTGCAGAAATCACTGAGCATCTGCGGGCCTTGGCACATCCCCACTCCAAGGAAGAATGGGAAGCAGTCCGGAAGTTGCTCAAGGAAGCCATGGAATATACTCTCTCCTTAAACTATACAGAGAAGGATATCAATGCCATGCTTGCAAGCGGCATCATTGCCTTATTGCCCACGGATTATCCTGTCTATATACTTTCAAAACATCATTATGATGAAAAAACTGGTTTTTCATGGTCAAAGTCGGAACCATATGCTAAAAATCCGAACGGCCTTACCGTTTAACTTACCATTATCATGGGAAATAACATAGAATATCTGGTATCAGGGAAATTAGCCTTATTCACTGATCCCCTTACCCGCATGGGCGGTGAAAAATGCTCTTACCATATCCCCACCTATGAAGCATTAAAAGGGGTGACCAAATCCGTCTACTGGAAACCCACCATTAATTGGGTCATTGATGAAGTACGCGTCATGAATCCTGTCCGTACTTTCGCAAAAAACATGAAACTGATCAAGTATCATGAAAGCGGCGCCGAATTATCCGTATATACCTATTTAACAGACGTTTCCTATCAGGTACGGGCACATTACGAGTGGAATTTGCTTCGCGATGATATGAAGGCGGACCGAATTGAAGGCAAGCATTCCGCCATTATCCAGCGCACGCTGGAAAAGGGCGGAAGACGCGATATCTGCCTGGGTGCGCGCGAATGCCAGGCTTATGTGGAACCGTGCCGGTTTGGAGAAGGCCCGGGAGCGTATGATGATATTCCGGAATTAGCCTTTGGCGTTATGTTCCATGGATTTGATTATCCGGATGAAACAGGAAGAGAAGAATTGGGAGTACGGTTCTGGAAACCTGTCATGAAGAATGGGATTGTTAAATTCATTCGTCCCGAAGAGTGCAAAATAACCAGAGCTGTCCGCAAGATGAAAGCTAACCCTCCACGATCATGTGGTGTAAATGATTTATCTTTAGAAGAATAGAAAGTGAGGTAAACATGAACTGGATGGAAGCTTTATATAAGACATATGAAGATAATGCCCAACGGACAGGCTTGAATTCTTCGGAAGAGAAAAATTCAAAAAACCGAACAATCACCCCGTTATTTCCGCTTTATCATGGCAGCCAAAATGCCCAGGTAACAGTTGTACTGGATGGTTCCGGTGCATTCAGACGAGCGGAGGTAGTCCCTGCCGGGAACCAGCAGACAATCATTCCCGTTACTGAAAAGTCGGGAGGCAGAACCAGCGGATTGTGTCCCCACCCCCTTTGCGACAAACTGCAATATGTGGCGGGAGATTTCACTAAATGGACAGGTAATACAAAAACCGGGTACAAAGAATATCTCAACCAACTGGAGCGTTGGAAAGATTTTGATCCTTCCAATGCAACGCTTTCTTCCATCTTTTTGTATGTATCCAAAGGCTGTCTTTTGGAAGACCTCGTCAAATCAGGAGTTCTTCCCGTGAATGAAGCTTCCGGTACCTTGATGAAAAAATGGATGGGAGAAAAAAATGACGCACCGGAGATTTATGCGGCTCTCGGCGTCGTTGGCATGGATGCCATCCTGATCAGATGGCGTGTGGAAATTCCCGGAAACCTTATCCCGGATGTATGGAAAAACAAGGAAATGTGGGATTCCTGGATCAGATTTCAAGAGTCACAGGAACAAAATACAGGTCTTTGCTATGTAACAGGTGAAATAACCAATTTGGCAATACAACATCCAGCCCGGATCAGAAACGCTGGAGACGGAGCCAAGATCATCTCTTCCAATGATTCTTCCGGGTTTACGTTCAGAGGCAAATTTGATGATTCAACCGAGGTTTGCGGAGTTGGAAGAAAAGTCTCCCAGAAAGCTCACAGTGCGTTGAGATGGCTTATTTCCAACCAGGGATGGAGGGATGATTCCCAGGCGATCGTAGCTTGGTCATCCAACAGTTTTTTGATACCGAATCCGTTAACCGACACTGAAGGGCTGCTGGATTTGGACCCTGATGAAGAACATGAAACTGTCCCGTATACGGCTGAAGAAACGGGACGGAAAATTAGAGAAAAAATCTCCGGTTACAAAGCGGAAGTGGCCAACACCAGCCACATTTTTATTATGGGCCTGGATTCAGCCACACCAGGGCGGCTCTCCATAACCTTCTTCAATGAGATGGATTCTGTGGAATACTGGAACAACATTGAACACTGGCATACCGAATGTGTGTGGTGGCAATGGAATAACAAAAACAAATTGTGGTACGTTGGAGCACCCTCTCCCCGAACTATCGCGGAAGTGGCTTATGGAAAATCTTCAGATGAAAAATTGCGCAGGCAAACAGTAGCACGCTTACTTCCCTGTATTATTGAAAAACGCCCCGTACCCTCTGATCTTGTGGAAGCTTGCATCCATCGGGCGTGTAACAGAAACGGCCTGGAATCTTGGGAATGGAATGTTGCCGTCAATACAGCGTGCGCTCTATTTCGATACCGATTTAACTCAACTAAAAAACAATACCATTATACCATGAGTCTGGATAAAACCATTACAGAACGGGGATATTTATACGGAAGGCTGCTCGCCGTAGCGGAATTGCTGGAAAAAACCGCCCAGAAAACTTCCTCCGACACGGAACGTCCCACGAATGCGGAAAAACTGATGCAGCGCTTCAGCATTCACCCCCATTCAACGTGGGAAATACTGCGCAAAGCATTGGACCCCTATCTTCAAATTCTGACCAAAAATGAACCTGGATTAAAATTCTACTATGACAGGGAATTAGCAAGTATCCATGCCCTTTTCGATCGAAACGACTTCATCGACGACAGCAAGGTGTCAGGAGAATTTCTTCTTGGATACTACTGTCAAAAATCAGAAATGTTCCCTAAAAAATCTTCTGAAAAAGAAAAGGAAAATTCCCAACCTAAAGAATAAACATTATGTCACTACAACATAAGATAGACTTTGCGGTGATTTTCACCGTAAAAAATGCAAATCCCAACGGAGATCCGTTAAATGGCAACCGTCCGCGCACCACGCTTGACGGGAATGGAGAACTTTCCGATGTCTGCTTGAAACGTAAAATCCGCAACAGGCTTCTTGATTTGGGAGTGCCTATATTTGTTCAATCAGACGATCACAAGGTGGATGAATGCAAAACATTAAAAGACAGGGCTTCCATCCTTCTGGAAGGAAAGAAAACCAAAGAGGAACAAACAAAGCTGGCCTGCCAGACCTGGTTTGACGTACGCGCTTTCGGCCAACTGTTTGCTTACAAAGGTACCGGGGAAAAAAAGAACGACGGCGTTTCTCTCGGGATTCGCGGCCCCGTCACCGTTCAGGCAGCTTTCAGCGTGGAACCTGTGGAAATCACCAGCACCCAAATCACGAAAAGTGTAAGCGGGGAGGGGGATGGAAGCAAAAAAGCATCTGATACCATGGGGATGAAACACCGTGTAGATCAAGGAGTTTATGTATTCTACGGGGCCATTTCTCCACAGCTTGCCTCCCTGACAGGTTTTAGTGATGAAGATGCAGAATTATTAAAAAATACTCTTCCTTTTATGTTTGAAGGGGATGCCTCTTCCTCCCGGCCTGAAGGAAGCATGGAAGTGAAGAAAGTGATCTGGTGGAAACATTCCTGCCCTGCAGGTCAATATTCTTCTGGAAAAGTCCATAGAAGCCTCATTGTCAATAATGATGGTACCTATGAATTGAAAGAACTTCAGGGATTGACCCCAGAAGAAATTGATGGATTTTAATCTCTCCTGTCCGGCCTATTTTCATTGAAAATAGGCCGGGCTTTGAATTTACTTATAATTTAGACTTTACCTTTCCCTTGTAAACTAACCCCTCTAAATAAAATTGGGGCAATATTTATTTCTTCATACTATGATATGGTAAATGAGTCACCCACTCTTTCCAGAACAATTCAATACTTTTTACTAAACACTTCCGTTTTTAGAAAATTCTATTGAGGGGACTCATTGTTTTAATAGCATTTTAGATTCTTTCTGTCTTGTTATATAAATACATCCCGTGAGGATGCGACTGTCCAGCTTTTTGATCCTGGATCCCTTTTTTGACTTTCAATTCGCGCACCCGTGAGGGTGCGACTCTTTCTGGCCGCTACGCTCGAACTCTCTCGCCGTTTCAATCCACGCACCCGTGAGGGTGCGACATCATAGAATTAAATCATATGGATAATTTAAACGTTTCAATCCACGCACCTGTGAGGGTGCGACTTGCGGCCATGCGCCTTCTCCAGAAACTTCCGTTGTTTCAATCCACGCACCTGTGAGGGTGCGACCCCTCCCTTCACCATCTTGCTCTCTACCCAATACGTTTCAATCCACGCACCTGTGAGGGTGCGACCGCAGCGCGGGCAGCAAACGGAAGAGGCCCGGAAGTTTCAATCCACGCACCTGTGAGGGTGCGACACTTCTTCAACCCGGTAAACTCCACCGCCGTAAAGTTTCAATCCACGCACCTGTGAGGGTGCGACTCACCTCTCCATTCTCAAATTGAAAAATGAAAATGTTTCAATCCACGCACCCGTGAGGGTGCGACAAATAAAATTCCAACTTCCGACCGCACAGATTGGGTTTCAATCCACGCACCCGTGAGGGTGCGACTCCGTTTTAAAACGCCCGTCCTCGCTTTGCGGCTCGTTTCAATCCACGCACCCGTGAGGGTGCGACAGGATTCCTTGCCTTGCTTACCATCCATCATGATGTTTCAATCCACGCACCCGTGAGGGTGCGACGGAGAGCGCTTTTCCAATACGACTTCCCGCATCCAGTTTCAATCCACGCACCCGTGAGGGTGCGACGGCGGCGTCATTCGCCTCCTGCTGCTGGACATGGTTTCAATCCACGCACCCGTGAGGGTGCGACTCTTGCAGTATTATCGGACTTCCGCTTCGAATTCTGTTTCAATCCACGCACCCGTGAGGGTGCGACCCCTGGCCGGAAGGGAAGCCCAGGAAAAACTCCTGGTTTCAATCCACGCACCCGTGAGGGTGCGACCTGATGCGGTTTTTCCGCCGCCTCCGGGCGGCGGTTTCAATCCACGCACCCGTGAGGGTGCGACTCCACTCCTTAGCCCACTCATCCCAGGCTTCATAGTTTCAATCCACGCACCCGTGAGGGTGCGACTGCTCAGCCTGAGACAGTAATGCCTGTTCAAGAGTTTCAATCCACGCACCCGTGAGGGTGCGACTGGCAAGGTCAGATCATGACTCCAAATGATGCCGGTTTCAATCCACGCACCCGTGAGGGTGCGACTGGCGTAGATAGCCTCCTTGTCTATGACAGGAACGTTTCAATCCACGCACCCGTGAGGGTGCGACCGACGAAGAAACAACAGGGCTATGTAGCACAGCTGTTTCAATCCACGCACCCGTGAGGGTGCGACTCTCCGGTAGTGAACATCCGCAGGCGTAAGGTGGGTTTCAATCCACGCACCCGTGAGGGTGCGACTCAGAAAGGTGCTATCATGCGGAAGTTCGAACCAGTTTCAATCCACGCACCCGTGAGGGTGCGACCATCCGGGAAGGAAGGATGGACCCCTGCAAATGAGTTTCAATCCACGCACCCGTGAGGGTGCGACAACTTACATGTTTGGCGCCCCGGAGGTATTCGGAGTTTCAATCCACGCACCCGTGAGGGTGCGACTCCCAACGCGCGATTCCCGCCCGTGCTGGAAACGGTTTCAATCCACGCACCCGTGAGGGTGCGACCGCTGGACGCCCCCTGCGTTACGGTATGCACGCAGTTTCAATCCACGCACCCGTGAGGGTGCGACAGCTTTGAGGATGATCCCAACAACGTGTGGTATGTTTCAATCCACGCACCCGTGAGGGTGCGACTTGCTCTGCTCACTATCCATCATGATGAACGGAGTTTCAATCCACGCACCCGTGAGGGTGCGACACGCGCAGGAGATTCATGAACACGTCAGTATTCAGTTTCAATCCACGCACCCGTGAGGGTGCGACCCCGCCTTTGGCCTCGCCTGCTCTACCGTGGACGGTTTCAATCCACGCACCCGTGAGGGTGCGACCCTTCTTCCTCCATAACTGTTTCAGTGTAAAGGGGTTTCAATCCACGCACCCGTGAGGGTGCGACAGCGTGAGGAAATATCCATTAAGAGAGAACAGCGCAGAAGGCTTTTTGCGCCAACTTCTCTCCATCACGATATTCCGCACGACTTAAATTTTGTAATTGGATATGTCAAACTTCGTTTTCCAATGACTTACAGCAATCGCCGAACTTCCGGGGAATTCCTGTGAGCTTGGGGTTGGCGCAAACAGAACAGCAGATTTTCAACAAGTGTTGAGATCATTGTTTTCCGCCTGCCTGTACAACCTGCATCTCCTGAATGCTAGACATTCATTCATGCGCCGTCCAGCAACTTTTCCTTTCATTACAAGTTCTGGAAAACAGAAGGCCGTTCCGCCATGAGCGGAACGGCCTTGGAGTATTTACAATATTTAATTCCGCTAAGGAACATATTACCGCACACGGGCAATGAGCCAGTGCAACAGGTCCTTAACGGCGACGCGTTCTTGTTCCATGGAGTCGCGGTGGCGGATGGTCACCGTGTCTTTGAGGGAAGGATCGTTTTCTCCGAGGGTTTCGAAGTCCACCGTGATGCAGAAGGGGGTGCCCACTTCATCCTGGCGGCGGTAGCGGCGGCCAACGGCTCCCGTTTCATCGTAGAAAACGGTCATCCAGGGCTGGAGGGTCTTTTCAATTTCCCGGGCAATGCGTACCTGTTCCTCGTTTTTCTTGAGGAGCGGGAAGATGGCGGCCTTGATGGGCGCTATGCGGGGGACAAAGCGCAGCACCGTGCGCACGTCCTTTTTGTCCTTGTCGTCCACAAGCTCTTCTTCATCGTAGGCTTCACAGATGATGGCAAGCACGGTCCGGTCACATCCGGCGGAGGGTTCCACAACATGGGGAATGAATTTTTCCCGCGTTTCTTCGTCGAAGTATTCCAGGGGACGGCCGGAACCTTTCTGGTGGCAGGTCAGGTCGTAGTCCGTACGGTAGGCGATGCCTTCCAGTTCCTGGATGCCGAAGGGGAATTCGTATTCCAGGTCATAGGTTTTTTTGGAGTAGAAGGCGCGTTCGTCATCCGGTACGTCCAGAATGTGGATGTGTTCACGGGGAACCCCCACTTCGTCGTAGAAACTGAGACGCTTTTCCAGCCATTCGTCCACCAGCCTCAGGCCGTCTTCCGGACGGCAGAAGTATTCGATTTCCATCTGCTCGAATTCACGGGAGCGGAAGGTGAAGTTGCGCGGATTGATTTCATTGCGGAAGGATTTGCCGATCTGGGCGATCCCGAACGGCAGTTTCACGCGGGAACTGTCCAGAATGTTTTTGTACTGGCAGAAGATGGATTGAGCCGTTTCCGGCCGCAGCCATCCGGTGGCGTTGGGATCGTTTTCATCGGAGGTGGCCCCGATGGTCGTCTTGAACATAAGGTTGAATTCGCGGGCTTCCGTCAGCAGGGAGCCGTTGGCGGGGTTGTACATGGTGGAGTCCGTGACGGGTTCCATACGCTCCCCCCGGAGCTCGATTTCCTTGTGGGATACGTCCTTGCCGGCCAGTTGCGCGTAGTACTGGGCCGCGGTTTTGCGGGCCTTGTCCGCCTGTTTTTCAGTTTCCACCAGCACGGAGTATTCCTTTTCCATGCTCCAGGAACCGTCCTTTTTTGCGGCTCCCGTGTAGAAGAATCCCATGCCGCTCTGGGCCGGCACCTGGTCGGCGCGCAGGCGTTCCTTGGTCAGCAGGCAGTCGCACATCGGGTCAGAGAAGCCGCCCACGTGGCCGGAGGCCACCAGCACGGAGTTGTGGGTCAGGATGGAGCCGTCCATGCCCACCACGTCGTCACGTTCCTGGACGGTTTTGCGCCACCAGTATTCCTTGAGGTTGCGCTTGAGCTCCACCCCCATGGGACCGTAGTCCCAGCAACCATTCAGACCGCCGTAGATTTCGGCTGCCTGGAAAATGAAACCTCGCCTTTTGCAAAGGCTTACAATTTTCTCCATTCGGGCGGGATCTGTATTGGTTCTGTCTGCCATGATTGAATATAGGTTGGGTTGGCTGTGCGGGGGTATTGATGACCTCAAACGGAGGGCAGTGAAAGCAAAAAGCGTGTCTTCTCAAGAATTCCAGGGGAGGGGAATGTTCCTGAGCAGCTGGGAGTCATAGCCCGCTTCCACGAGCGTGCGGAAGGCTTCCATCGCTTCCGGAGTTACGGGCTGTTCCGTGGAGAATCCCTGCCGCGGGTACTCCAGGATTCTCTGGAAGTCCCCCACCATGGCGGAGACAACCAGCTCCTGCGGCAGTTCTGCGGTCAGATATCCCCGAAAAGTGACGGGAGGGGAGCTGACCGCCACCCGCGCTTCCGGCCACTGGGCCTGGAGCGTGGCCAGCGTCCGCCGTTCCATGTAGGGCTTTTGCAGGGCAATGAGGCTGACAGGCTCCCCGATTCCCGCCCGTTTCAGCACTTCCCGTGAGAAGCGGACATTTTCCCCGGTGTTGGTGGATTTGTTTTCTATCAGGATGCAGTTTTCCGGAACGCCCGCTTTGATGGCCGCCTCGGCAAAGAGTTCCGCCTCCGGGACGGCCCAGCCTCCCGTAAAGCGCCCCATGCCGCCGGAAAAAAGGATGACCGGAGCTAAATGCCGCTTATAGAGCTCCGCCGCATATTCCGCCACGCGTACGTCATTGCTGCCAAGCACGAAGATGAGGTCAGCCGGGTGGAGCTCCTGCCCGACGTGATGGTAGTTCCACAAGATTTCTATGGCTTCATCCGGAGTCATCGCGCCTGTGTACTCAAGATTGGTCTCTCTGTAAATGCCGGATTCACCACAGTCCGCATTTGCCCCATTCCAGTGCGGCCCAGCCCAGCAGAGCATTGGCCACGGCGTGCATCACGATGACGGCGCACAGGTTTTTCTGCCAGACAGCGAGCAGATACGCCAGCGAGCCGTAGATGAAGGCGCCGCAGTAGTCCACGGGCTGATGCACGGCCATGAAGCAGAGCGTAGTGATCCAGTACGCTTTCCAGGAGTGCGTGCCGAACGGGACTTTCCACGGATGGTCCGGATTGACCAGGAAGCGCATGAGGTATCCGCGCCAGAAGAGTTCCTCCACCACGGCCACCACGATGACGGCGCGGAAGAACCGCAACGCCAGAGCCGTCAGCCAGCTCCAGGATCCCGGAGCAAATACTGCCGAAGGATCAAATCCCTCCGGCCGGGCGTCGATTCCCAGCAGATAACGGTACCAGGGCCATTCCGGATGACCGAACCACGCATCGGGGCCGCCCGGCAGGCGGTCCGCCGCCATGGTAGGGGCCAACCAGCACAGGATACCCAGCACGCCGAAGAGGATTCCCCACGCCGCAGGCTTTCCTTTCCAGTCCCAATCCACGGATTTTCTCCACCAGAGGACCAGAATGAAGCAGACAACGGCCTGGAGCGGGTAGAGCCATTGCCCGGGAGCCCTTCTCCACCACGCGGCAACCGGATGGTCCCATTCCAGAAGGGGGGCGCCGAATTGCCAAAGGAGGGTGAATCCCATGAATACCGCGAACGGCGCCACATACGCCTTCGTTTTCTGGTACTCCAGGTCGGAGTTCATGAGAAGACCGGGTCAGGAGAGTGTCTTGACGAAGCGCTCCATGCGGTTGCAGGCTTCCTTGATTTGATCGTAGGCCGTGGCATAGCAGCAGCGCAGGAAGCCTTCCCCGCTTTTCCCGAAGGCGGTACCCGGCACGGCCGCCACTTGTTCCTCCATCAGGAGACGTGTAGCGAATTCCTTGCTGCTGAGTCCGAATTTGGAGATATCCGGGAAGACGTAGAACGCACCGCCGGGCATATGGCAGTCCATTCCTATTTCATTGAAGCGCTTCACCAGGTAGTCACGCCGCTGGCGGTAGCTTTCCCGCATCTTGAGCATGGCATTCGTACCGTTTTCCAATGCCTCAATGGCCGCTTCCTGAGAGGTGATGGGCGCGCAAAGCATGGAGTACTGATGGATTTTCATCATGGCGGAGATGAGGGGTTCCGGCCCGCAAGCGTAACCGAGGCGGAATCCTGTCATCGCAAAGGCCTTGGAGACGCCGTGCAGCAGCAGCGTGCGTTCCCTCATGCCCGGCAGCGCGGCGATGGAGACATGCGGCTTGCCGTCGTAGCGCAGTTCGCTGTAGATTTCATCCGTCAGCACAATGAGATCGTGCTTGATGCAGATGCGCGCGATTTCCTGGAGGGTTTCCACCGGAGCCACGGCCCCGGTCGGGTTCGTGGGGAAGTTGAGCATCAGCACCTTGGTTCTGGGGGTGATGGCGGCTTCCAGCACGGCAGGATTGAGGGCGAAGAGATCCTGCTTGCTCGTAGGCACGGCGGTAGCCACTCCGTAAGCCATCCTGACGCTGGGCGCGTAGGAGACGTAGCAGGGTTCGTGGTACAGCACTTCATCCCCCGGATTCAGGACGGCGCGGAGAGCCAGGTCAATGGCTTCACTGACGCCCACTGTCACCAGCACTTCGTTCAGCGGGTTGTAGTCCACATGGAAGAAACCGCGGACGTATTTGACAATGGACCGGCGCAGGGATTCCAGGCCATAGTTGGAGGTGTAGGAGGTATGGCCTTTTTCCAGAGAGTAAATGGCGGCTTCCCGGATGTTCCACGGCGTAACAAAGTCCGGCTCCCCGACGCCCAGGGAGATGATGTCCGACCTGCCCGTGACCAGGTCAAAGAATTCCCGGATGCCGGAACGGGGTATGGAGCCTACCTGCTCCGCAATTTTATTCTGCCAGTTCATGATGTTTCCTTTCTTGACGGCAGAGGCTTACGGTGCAACGACGAGGCGTTCCGTCTGCGCGGGCGCTTCAAAGATACAGCCGTTTTTCTTGTAGGTTCTCAAATGGAAGTGCGTGGAAGTGGAGAGCACCCCTTCCAGTGTGGAGAGTTTTTCCGCTACAAACCGGGCAATGTCCCGCATGCTTTTGCCTTCCACCAGGACAAGCAGGTCAAATCCGCCGCTCGCCAGGTAGCAGGAGGATACTTCGTCAAAGCGGGAGATGCGCATCGCCAGGCGGTCGAATCCGCCGTCGCGTTCCGGAGTCATCTTCACTTCAATGAACGCCGCCACCTTGTTATCGTGTTCGTATTCCTCGTTCACCACGGCCTGGTAGCCCACGATCAGCCCTTCCCGTTCCCATTGCTCGCGCTGGGCCCGCACGGCTTCTTCAGTCATGTCAAGACGTTCGGCCAATTCGCCATCGCTCAAGCGCGCTTGAGTCGCCAATAACTGTAAAAGAGGTGCGGAGGACATAAATTTTCAGAGATAAAAGACTCTTTTGAAGCTGGCGTGTCAAGGATACATATTCCGGAAGACTGACATTCTCCTTTCCCGGGCCCTTTCATTCAAGCGCCTCATTTGAAGCCGGGACCATGCCTGTAAAAAGGGAACGCCATCGTTATCAACACAATAATAATCGTTTTAAACATTCGTTAGAATTAATTTCAGAGAATAGTTGCTCTAATCCGCCTTTTGTGCCATAATAAAGTGCATAGACCTATAGCGTCCTTTTTCCGGGGAACGCTGGACACCAATTTTTATATGACAGTTTGACATTATGAGTATGGCACTTAATCCTGACAGGGCTACCCTGAACTTTCTCAATGCCTTCCCGGAAGAAATCCGGCTGCGCGGTGAAAAGCTGCAAAAAGACGGAGCAGTTACACAAATTTTCGGCAATCATTTATATATTCAGGGCCGTGTGGAAGACGCGCACGGCGTCCACCGGGTGAATCTCCGCCTTCAGGGGAACAGGTGGTTCGGAGCATGTTCCACGGAAGACGAAGATCTGGCGGGCGCGGCCATGTATGCCACCATGCTGGAACGCATGTACCGCGGCCAGGACCTTCCGGAATCCCCCAACGAACTGAACGACGTTCCCCTGCTGGACATTCTGGAAGAGAAGCTGGGCCGCGAGCTGGACGACAAGGAGGCTGATTACGTAGGCAAGCTGGAAAAGCGCTACCGCCGTTTCGCCATTGAGCAGGAAATCCATGACCACGACATGGTACGCCTGAATCCACGGTGGGAAATCACCACCTATGATCCGCTGGAGCTGTGGCCGGTCCCGCCGACGAATATTCTGGAATTCTGGAATTACATTGCCTATGCCTTCAACAAGAGGCGCTTGCCCTATCCGGAGTTCATGGAGAGCATCACGGACCTGGAAAAGGTGCAGCACAAGATTCACGAGTGGGAACGCTCACGGGAGGTAGGCACCTGGTACGACCGCATCCAGTCCGTCAACGAACGGCCGCCCCAGCCTCCGCGCGGCGAGTTGTTCATGCGGCTCGTCTCCACCATCAACGAAGGGCACTTCGAATACCGCCATTCCCTGAAGCAGGACTGGATTCCCGTCCGGGAAAAACAGGACCTGGAACATCTGGAAAACCTGCATGAACGCGCCGCCGTGCGCATGGACGCCCAGACGGAAATCCTGCTGGTATCCCTGGCCGATTACGCCCATGAGGAAGACGCCCTGACGCTGGACCTGGACCAGGAGGCCGCCTGCGCCCTGATGAACAAGCTTTTCCACCAGCCCGCACTGAAGGGATATCTGGTGAATCTGGATGAGAATTATTTCAAGGTGGTGGACGAACCGCTCAAGTGGGTCTGCCAGGACGATCCCATTGAGCCGGACTGCTACGCGCTTCAGCTCGTCACTTCCTCCGGCATCAACGTTTCCCACTCCGTCAGGCAGCTTCCCGGCCAGCAGGAATTGTACCAGTCCGACGAAACCGTTTTCCCCGGCCCTCCCCGCTGGCTGGAGAGCACGGAAGTGGAACCCCGCTATTCCATCCCCAAGCAGGTCATCGACAGCCTGGAAGGCGTGGAATTCCTCCGCAAGATCGGAGCCACCCTGCCCCCCAGCATGGAGGACCGCGTGGTGGACATCGACCTGCGCGGCAGCTTTGACATGAAGATCGTGCGCGGCCTCACCTCCGCAGAAACGGAACACGTGCTGTGCGAAGTGACCGCCACGGACGCTTCCGGCTACCGCACGGAAAAACTCGGCAAGGACGGCTGGGAAGTGGCTCATCAGGAACCCATGCGCAACAAGGCGCTCCTGCGCTTCATCCGCGAACACCTTTACCCCATCCCCGGCCTGCTGGAGGAGATGGGCTTTTCCTACGATCCCCAGGTAGGGGCTTTCAAGGCGCGCGTCACGCGCCAGTTCCCTGAAAAGTTTGCGGAATGGGCCAAGCACCTGCCCGAAGAACTGACCGTGAACATGGATGAGAAGCTCAAGACGCTGCTGGCGGACCCGGTGGCGGCGGCCGTCCGGTTCGAGGTAGTCAACCAGGAGATCGACTGGTTCGACCTCCGCATCGTCATTGACGTGGAGGGCGTCCAGCTTTCCAAGGAACAAATCCGCGCCCTGGTGGCCGCCAGAGGCGGCTACGTCCGCATGGACGACGGCGGCTGGATGCGCCTGGAAATCAAGCTGGACAACGACCAGCGCGACGCCGTTACCCGCCTGGGTCTGGACCCCTTCGACCTTTCCGGGGAAACCCACCGCATGCACGCCATGCAGCTCGCGGACCCCAAGGCCGCGGAAGTGTTCGACCCGAAGGCATGGAAACGCATCAAGGACCGTACCGCGGAAATCCAGATCGACGTCAAACCGGACGTTCCCAGCCAGCTTCAGGCTACCCTGCGCCCCTACCAGATCGACGGCTTCCACTTCCTGGCCTACCTGGCCACGAACGGGTTCGGCGGCATTCTGGCGGACGACATGGGCTTGGGCAAAACCATCCAGTCCATTACTTACGTTCTGTGGCTGCGCGAGGAATACGCACGCAAGAACAAGTCCAGGAAAAAGCTCGCCGTTCCTCCGGTACTCATCGTGTGCCCCAAATCCGTGCTGGACGTATGGGCGGGGGAAACGGAGAAATTCGCCCCCGGCGTGCGCGTTCTCGTCATCCGCAGCAAGGACCAGGCCAATCTGGAGGACATCAACAAGAATTACGACATGGTCGTGGTCAACTACGCCCAGCTCCGCGTCTGCGGAGAAACTCTGAACCAGATCAAATGGCTCACGGTCATTCTGGACGAAGGCCAGCAGATCAAGAACCCGGATTCCAAGGCCGCCAAGGCCGCGCGGGACATCGTTTCCTACAACCGCCTCGTCCTCTCCGGCACGCCTATTGAAAACCGCCTGCTGGATATGTGGTCCCTCATGGCTTTCGCCATGCCCGGCGTGCTCGGCTCCCGTTCCTACTTCAAGAAGAGGTTCGACAAACGCAAGGACCCACAGAGCCAGAACCGCCTGGCCGCCCGCCTGAAGCCCTTCCTCTTGCGCCGTACCAAGTCCCAGGTGGCAAAAGACCTGCCGCCCAGAACGGAAGAGGAAGTGTACGCCAAGATGGAAGGCATCCAGAGCCAGCTTTACAAGGCGGAACTGCGCCGCATTCAACAGGCCCTGCTCGGCCTGGATTCGGACGAATCCGTGAAGAAGAACAGCTTTGCCATTCTTCAGGGCCTCATGCGCCTGCGCCAGATTTGCTGCCATCCCGGCCTGGTGGACCCGAAGTACGCCAAGGAGGATAGCGCCAAGATGACCGCCCTGTTCTACCTGCTGGACCAGCTCCGGGAGGAAGGGCACAAGGTGCTCGTCTTTTCCCAGTTCGTTTCCATGCTGGAAATCATCAAGAATCGCCTGGAAGCGGAGAACCGTCCGCTCAACTACCTCACGGGCCAGACCAAGGACCGCCGCGGGGAAATCGAAAAGTTCCAGACGACCAAGGACCCGTCCGTCTTCCTTCTTTCCCTGAAAGCCGGGGGCGCCGGCCTCAACCTGACTTCCGCCTCCTACGTCATTCTGTACGATCCGTGGTGGAACCCGGCTGTGGAAAGCCAGGCCATCGACCGTACGCACCGCATCGGCCAGAAGAACAAGGTAATCGCCTATCGTCTTCTGACGAAGGATTCCGTGGAAGAGAAAATCCGCATCCTCCAGCACCAGAAGAACCAGCTGGTTGCCAACGTGCTTGGAGACGAAGGCTTCACGTCCAGCCTCGGCATTGACGACCTGAACTTTATCCTCAACCACGGGGACGACGAGGAAGGTTAAAGCCGTCCGGCACTGCCGGATGGCAGTGGTCCATGATGAAAGACCAGAAAAAGGGCAGGATTCCTATTCCCGCCCTTTTTTCATCATCGGTTTTGGCACTGTTTCAGCGGCATGGCCGCTGAAATGTCCATTCGCCAGGCAGCATCACCAAGTCAGGCTGACGGGGTCCGTATGGTAGAGCATGCCGCCCTCGTCCCGGACAAGAAGCGTGAGCTGGATGCGCGCGGGAAGGCGAAGCATCTGAAGGCCGTTGAAGGCGAAAATCTGCCCCTGGCACAGCAGGGGGCGGGAACCGAAGAGTTCATCCCCCTCAATGACCTGCGTGCCGTCCTGGTGGGAACGGACGGTCCATTTTTTGCCGATGATGCGCACGGCCCCGTCCCCCATGTTGCGGATGCTCACATTGTAGGGCACGGGGATGCGCCCGTCGTCGCCCGCCATTTGCTGCAATTCCTGATCCTGGGAATACAGATTGCGCGGAGAAAGACGCACGTTCAGGCTCGTCAAGAGGGGAAGCACCATAAGGAACAGGGAGAGTTATGATTCCGCGGGCGCCAGCGCCGCCTTCATCAGCTCCAGCGTCGTCTTGCGCAGGGCTTCCACTCCCGCCTTCGTAGGCTTGGCTCCTGGAGCCAGCGTCATCTGCTCCTGCAACGTGGTCAGTAGGTTCATGATTTTGCCGATGTCCCGGCGTTCCTTCATTTCCGGCTCCACTCCGTCCAGAATGTAATGGAAGTATTCCGGCACGTCCGGCTGAAAAATGACTTTGGCCTTGTCTTCGGAGAATTTGTTGTCCAGGGCCGCCGTAGCGGCATCCAGCGCCCGAATCCAGCCGCCTAGGCCGATCAGGTTAGCCATGTCGGAATCACGCAGGGAGGCAAGCTCCTGCTCCACGTCGGACTGGATCAGGGCCAGATTATTCTTGAAACTGCCCAAATCGCCGTCCTCCGCATTTTTCAGCAGGCTGGCGGCGTGGCGGTTTACGCGCTCTCCGGCTCCTATCGCCTTCGCGTAGTTGGAGAGGTCCAGCGCAATGGGCTTCACTTCGTTCATCTTGCCGCACTGCACGATGACAAAGCCGTCCGCCATCATTCCTCCCAGTTGAAGAGCCAGTGAGCAGCGGTCCATCGGCGGCCGTTCCGGACGCGGACGCAGGGCCGCGTTTTCCGGGATTTCCGGCAGTCCCTCCAGGTCTTCAAAAATCTTGCGGATGGACGGGGCGGTAAATTCGTTGATTCCCAATTCCTCATTCATATGGGAGTCGTCCAGAAGGCGCTCCGGAATGGCCGGCTGGGACTGCCTGTCAGGCTGCGGAAGCTGGATGTCCAGCACGGCGCCGTCCCTTTCAGGTGCTTCTTCCCCGGGATCGGCAAATGCCATTCCCCCCGTCACGGATACGGCCGCGGCCAGCAGATAAAATCTCTTCATAACAATATTCAAAAAGGTTAGGCAAAACTGAATATGTCTTGACTCTCGGCTTATGGTGTCTTATACGGGCGTCGCGTCAAGGAAATCCCTTGCGTCTGACGCAAAAAGGATATTGAACAACCCATCCGCCCTGCATGAACTACAATTTTATCTGGCTCTTGTGCTATCTTCTGGTCCTCGTAGGCCTCGCCGGCTACGGTTTTCACCGCCTCACCATCGTTTACCTTTACTGGAAGAACCGCAACAACAAGCCGCAGCCCAAATCCCGCTTCCGGGAGCTTCCCGTGGTCACGGTCCAGCTTCCCATGTTCAATGAAAAGTTCGTTGTGGACCGCCTTCTGGAATCCGTCGCCGCCCTGGACTACCCCAAGGACAAGCTGGAAATCCAGATTCTGGACGATTCCACGGACGATACGACGGAACAGTGCTACCGGAAGGTGGAGGAATTGAAGTCCCGCGGCTTTGACGCCGTCTGCATTCACCGCACGGACCGCACCGGTTTCAAGGCCGGAGCGCTGGAAGCGGCCACCAAGGTTGCCAAGGGAGAATTCCTGCTGATCCTGGACGCCGACTTCGTCCCGGAACCCGACCTTCTGCAAAAGACCATTCATTATTTCACGGATGAAGGCGTCGGCCTTGTCCAGACCCGCTGGGGCCATATCAACCGGGAATACAACCTTCTTACCCGCGTCCAGGGCATGTACCTGGACGGCCACTTCGCCATGGAACAGACGGCCCGCAACCGTTCCGGACGCTTTTTCACGTTCAACGGCACTGCCGGCATCTGGCGCAAATGCGTGATCGGCGACGCAGGCGGCTGGTCCCACGATACGCTGACGGAGGACATGGACCTTTCCTACCGCGTCCAGCTCAAGGGATGGCGCTTCATTTACCTGAACGACGTGGTAACCCCCGCGGAACTTCCTGTGGACATGGACGGCTTCAAGTCCCAGCAGCACCGCTGGACAAAGGGCTCCATTCAGGTCTGCCAGAAGATACTGCTGGACATCTGGCGTTCCAAGGCTCCGCTGAAAGCCAAGGTGGAGGCCACCACCCATCTTACCTGCAATTATTCCTACCTTCTTCTGGCCCTGCTCTGCTTCCTGGTGTACCCCATCTGCACGCAGCGCATCCCGGAAAATGAAACGGTGGTCATGTGGTTCGTGAACGTGGCTCTGTTTTTCCTGACCAGCGTGGCCGTCTGCATCTTTTACATGAGCGCCCAGATCGTGGTGCGTCCCAAGTCCTGGTGGAAGGAACTTCCCTACCTGCCTCTTCTGCTCACCCTGAGCGTGGGCATGGCGGTCAACAACGCCAAGGCCGTTCTGGAAGCCATCTTCGGCCACCAGTCCGCCTTTGTCCGCACGCCCAAGTACGGCGTGGAACAGAAGGAAAACAGGCAGCATGTCTCCCAGCTCAAACGCAACGGGTACAAGGCGATCAAATCCGTTGTCATTCCCGTGCTTGAAATCGCCTGCGGCACTTTCTTCCTGAACCTGATCATCCTGATGATACGCCAGGGCCACTATATTTCCCCCATCCTGATGATTCCCTTCCTGGGATTCTATTACACCGGGTTCTGCTCCCTGGGCCGCATGATTTCCAATCTGATGCCCGCCCGGCAAACCGCCAAAGCCAAGAACTAGCCGCCTCCCATGCCTGCGCCTCTCTCGCAAGCACGCCTGATTCAACTGACCGTTACCGCTGTTGCGGTGCTCGGTGCCCTCGTTTCCTGCACCGGCAGGGACTACCAGCCTACTGCCATCGTCAAGGACGGCGTGGTCGTCAGCGTCCGGGACCAGAAAATGGCCGTCATGCGCGGCGGCAAGGTCGTAAAGACCTACCCGGTCAGCACATCCAAATTCGGACTCGGGGACGGCAAGGGAAGTTGCCGTACTCCGCTGGGCGCGCACCGGATTGCCGCCAAGATAGGGACAAACCAGCCCAAGGGCATGGTGTTTAAAAGCCGGAAGCCCACCGGGGAATGCGTGGCGCCGAATTCTCCCGGCCGCGACCCTATCGTCACGCGCATCATGTGGCTGAAGGGCGTGGAATCCCGCAACCGGAACGCCTATTCCCGCCTGATCTACATTCACGGAACGGCGGAGGAACGCACCATCGGCACTCCCGCCTCCTACGGTTGCATCCGCATGAAGAGCGACGACGTGTATGAAGCTTTCAACCTGGTCAATACTGGAGACCCCGTGGTGATTGAACGCTGCTCCATCAGCGCCTCCCTGAAAGCGCTGGAAGAGGCGGAAAGAATGCAGAACACCCCCCTTCTGGTCATGGCCCCCGCCCCGGCAGCCGCAGAGCCCCACAATACGGCTTCCCTGGTTTCCTACCGCCACCGGTCTTCCCGCCCCCCTGCCGTGGCCCTGACGCACAAGCAGACCACCGCCAAAAAGAAGGCCGCCTCCCGGACTCAAACCATACAGTCCCGCAAGGCGAAAAGCGGCAAGTCCGCGTCCCGCTCCTCCAAAACATCGCGGTCCCGCCGCGGCTGATTTTTCTCCGCCCGGCTTCCTTCCTCTCCCGGCATGCCTGACACGGCTGTTTGAACGCGCGGTTGCGCGCCTTCGTCACATTTGTTAACATGCGCATATGGAGATGATGGAACACGAAGATATCAGCAACGCTAATCTGGCCGGGCATCTGCTGGTGGCCGCTCCCTACCTGGAAGGCGGTGGATTCCACCATTCCGTCATTTTCCTGAGCCGGGTGGAGGAGGAATTCGTCATCGGCTACATCCTGAACCATCCGGCCAACATGACCGTAGGAGACGTAGCTCCCAGCACGGACATTCCTGCGTCCCTTTATTCCGTCCCCATCTTCAAGGGCGGTCCGGTGGAGCGCAACCAGCTCATTTTCGCCGCCTTTTCCCGTACGGAGGAAAAATTGCGCGTCCAGTTCCACCTTCAGGAGGAGCAGGCGCTGGAATATGCGGAAGACCCCCATGTCATGCTGCGCGCCTATGTGGGGCACAGCGGATGGACGCTGCCCCAGCTGCGCAGGGAGCTGAACGACCGCGCGTGGTACGTTTCCCCCATGGTTCCGGACCTTTGCCTGGAGCCGGATTATTCCAAGGTGTGGGCCATGGCCATGCGCCGCCTGTCCCCGCTGCACCAGATCATGAGCCACGCGCCCGCACAGCCTTCCTTGAACTGATACCACCCGTCATGAGCATCCAACAAAACCTGGAACACATTATCTCCCGCATCCGCGCCGCGGAAGCACGCGCCGGACGCCCGGAAGGGTCCGCCAGCCTGGTAGCCGTCAGCAAAACGTTTCCGGCCTGCGACATCCGGACCTGCTATGATGCGGGACAGCGCGTCTTCGGAGAAAACAGGGTTCAGGAAGCCCTGGAAAAGATTCCCGCCCTGCCTCCGGACACGGAATGGCACCTTATCGGCCCCCTCCAGCGCAACAAGGTGCGCAAGGCCCTGGAACATTTCACGCTGATCCATGCCGTGGATTCCCTGCGCCTGGCGCAGTTCCTGGACACGGTAGCGCAGGAGACGGGCAAACGCCCCCGCATCCTGCTGGAAGTCAATGTCGGGGCGGAAGACAGCAAATTCGGGTTCTCCCCGGAGCTTCTGGAACAGAAGTGGGAAGAACTGGCACGGCTCGGCCATATCGAGATCGCCGGCCTGATGTGCATTCCCCCTCCCGTGGATGACCCGGAAGAGGCTCGGCCCTATTTCCGCCGCCTGCGGGAGCTGAGGGATTCCCTGGCCGCCAAAAGCGGAATGCCGCTTCCGGAGCTGTCCATGGGCATGAGCCATGACTTTGAAACCGCCGTGGAGGAAGGAGCCACCCTCGTCCGCGTGGGCACGGCCATTTTCGGAGGCAGGACGTATGCCCCGGCGCCGTCATTTTAATTGGACAGAAGGAATTGCGGCGTGTAGGGTTGCTGAAGAGGGAGGGAAAGCCCCGGACGGTTTTTTTGATTTCATAGCCCATGCTGACAGGAGGGAAAAATGTGATTCCGCATGCGGTGCGGGACGTAGCGGATGCCGCCGCGGCATTTTCCGCTCGCATTGGTCCGGACAGGCATTTCGATTCCCAGAAGGATGTGGAGGAAGCGCTGGAGGAATGCTGCACTCCGCAGAATGTCACCGTCATCGGCCTGACGGGGTCCGGCAAGTCCTCCACGCTGGACGCCTTGGCGGGGGAATATTTCTGCTCCCGCGTTTCCAGCGAAGCCACCCTGATACGCTGGCAATACAAGCCCAACCCCGCCCCGCACACCCATGAATGGGTGGAGGACCGCTTCTACCCGTCGGATTCCCTGCTGAATCTGGAGTTCTGGGACACCATCGGCCTGGAACAGCCCGCCGCCCCCCCAGCGGCTGAAACACATCGTCCCCAAGTCGGACGCCGTGCTGGTCGTCATTTCCGCCAAAGACGGCAATGAACCCGCCATCTGGGAGTATTTGAAAACGCTGGAGGAACGGCTCCATTCCCGCATGGTGCTGGTCATCACCCACGCGGAGCTTCTGCCTTTTGAACAGCTTCAGGCGCTGAAGGAGGAGATGCGCTCCGTCTCCCGGGAACATCTGGGCGTTCAGCTTCCCCTGTACCCCATCACTCCCGCCGGGGAGCGCGCGGGCGAGGGAGTGGAAGCCCTGAGAACCTGCGTGCAGGAGGTTCTGAAACGGAGCCCCCTGACGGACAGGCGCGTGGAACGCCTGCTGCTGGCCACGGACCGCCTGCTGGAGGAACAGGGGAAGGTACTCAATGAACTGCACCGCCTTTCCAAGCTGGATTCCGGCTTCCTGACTTCCATTGACCGGGAAATCGACCGCATCCAGCTTCAAATGGAGGAGGAAATGCCCGCAAGGCTGAAGGCATACGCGCAATACGTCCAGGATTGCGTGCCGCGGCTGGGTAAAAAGTCCGCCCGGCAGCTGGGACGCTTCCTTTCCATCAGAAGGACGATGATCCTGCACAAGCTTCCCCCCGTCATCGACGAATGGTTTTATGAACTGGTCAAGTCGGGCATCGAAGAACGGCACGCCTACTACAACAAGGAGTTTCTCAACATCTGCCAGACACACTGGAACCACGTGCGCCCGCGCGTCAGGGAGCAGTGGGATTGCGACATCGGGGAATTCCCGGCAGCCCGGCTCCAGGCGGACCTGGAGGTGTACAAGGAACGGCTGGGACGCTCCGTGTACATGCCGCTGAAGGATTTCGGCATCAAGCCGTGCCTCAGCAAGCTGTTCCTGGACCAGGAAGACGTGATGCGGACGGAACTTAAGCTGATGCTCGTCATGGTCATTCTGGGCGCGTTGCTGGGCAGCTTCGGGGAACACGGGGCGGGATTCGCCTGCCTGGGCGTGGCTCTGGTCCTGTGGCTGGGGAGCAATCTGGGACTGGCCTGGATGCAGTACCGGCTGTCCAAGCAGATCGTCTCCGCGGCGTCTGAAATGAGCATTGCGATTGACTGCGGCCTGCGCACTCCCCTGTATGAAGCCATGATCAGCGGCCTTTCAGATTACCGCAAACTGTACGCGGATATCCGCGGCCAGGTGGCCGGAGGCGTGGAGCACCTGACGCCCCTGCTCAATGCACGCTATGACCTGTTCTACAAGCTGACCGTGCAGAAGCACCGGTTCCGCATTTAACCCCCCTACTTTTCCAGGCGCCCTGCCCGCTCCGGGGAATTTCCGTTTTCCCTTCCATTCGCACTTCCGCAAACGGGCTTTTGCGGAATATTGCGGAATACGCAGCTATGCGCATTACTCCATGCCGGGGATGACGACCATGTCCACCTTTTTGTCGTGCGGTTCCACAGGTAGGTCGTCCAGAAGCTGGCAGGGAAAGCAGACGCCGACCAGTGGAACGCCGCGCGCCGGACCGGCCAGCAGGGTATCGTAAAACCCCCCTCCGTAGCCCAGCCTTCTTCCATCTCGCGTGAAGGCGGCTCCCGGCAGAACAATCAGGTCCAGTTCCCCCGCGTGCAGTTCCGGACATGCCGGACCGGGTTCCCGGATGTCCCAGCTGCCCGTGACGAATTCCCCGCCATGGCACACGCGGTGAAAACTCAACCGGCGCCCTTCATGCACCAAAGGAAAATACCATTCCCGTTCCGGCATCATGTCCAGCAGGGGCAACAGGTCCACCTCCCCCGGTCTGGCGGCAAAGACGGCCACGCGCCGATAGTCCTTTTCCCGTGCCAGGGCCGCCAATTTCCGGCAGATGTCCAGGGACACGGCCTGCCGGGCGGCGGCGTCCAGTTCCGCAATCCTCCCGCGGATCATGCGGCGCAGTTCCCGCTTGGCGGCCGGCAGTCCTCCTATTGTTCCGGATTGGGGTGCTTCGCTTTCCATTCCAGCAGGCTTTTAAGAAATACGCTTTCCAGTGAATTGCGGGGGTGCCCGTCCTCCAGCCACACGGCGCGCCCGTCTTCCCGTACCATTTTTTTCAATTCCTCCAGAAGGCGGGGGGAGGCGTGTTCCAGCAGGATTTCCTGCTTGTCGGAGTCCCTCGTCAGTTCGTTCATGGAGCCTTCCGCAATGAGAAGGCCCTTGAAGATGATGCCCACCCGGTCGCACACTTCCTGAACCTGCTCCAGAAGGTGGGAGCACAGGAATACGGTCATGCCGCGGTTCTTGAGATTTTCAATGATGTTCCGGATGTCCCGGGAACCGAGGGGGTCCACCCCGGCGGTCGGTTCGTCCAGCACCACCAGGCGGGGGGACTGCACCAGGGCCTGGGCCATGCCGATGCGCTGGAGCATTCCCTTGGAATAGCCGCCCAGACGGCGGTCCGCGGCGTCCGACAGTCCCACCAGGTCCAGCAGTTCCCTTACTTTTTCCTTCAGGCTTCTGCCACTGAGTCCGCACAACTTTCCGTAAAAAGCCACGGTTTCCGCCCCGGTCAGGAATTTGTAGAAGTACGGGTTTTCCGGCAGAAAGCCCACTTCCTCCCTGCTGTCCGGGGACAGGCTGGATTTGCCGAAGATGGAGCAGGAGCCCTGCGTGGGCCTCACCAGCCCCAGCAGGGCCTTCATCAGCGTGGATTTTCCGGATCCGTTGGGACCGATGAGGCCGTACACCTCCCCCTGCCGGATGCTCATGTCCACCCCGCGCACGGCGTGCACCACGGGCTTGCCCAGACCCGTCTTGAAGGTCTTGTGCAGGTTGACTATTTCAGCGGCGGCAGGCTGGTCCATAAAAGGGGGGGATTACCGTTTGATCTGCCCCAGGCGGCGCAGAAGTATCTGGCTCATTTCTATTCCCTTGGTGAACAGTTCCACGGAGAAGTTTTCATTGGGGGAATGGATGCGTGCATCCGGCAGGCACATGCCCAGCATCAGCGCATCCGCTCCCAGCACGTTTTTCATTTCCTCAATGATCGGGATACTGCCGCCTTCACGCACCAGCACCGGCTTGCGCCCGAAGGCTTCCTCCAGGGCCTGCTGCGCGGCGAGGCCGAATTCGGAGTTGGGATCGCAGACATAGGCCCTGCCGCTGTGCTCCCGCTTGAATTCCACGGACACTCCCCTGGGCGTATGCGTTTTCACGTGCTCTTCCAACAGGGATTCGATCCGTTCCGGGTCCTGGCCCGGCACGAGGCGGCAGGATATTTTGGCGAAGGCGCGGCTGGGTATGATCGTCTTGCTGCCCTCTCCCTGGTAGCCGCCTCCGATGCCGTTGAGCTCCAGCGTAGGGCGCGCGTAAATGCATTCCGCTCCGGTAAACCCGGCTTCCGTCACCACGGTATCCACTCCCGTCAGCTTCGCCAGTTCTTCGTTGCTCATGCCGGGCACCGTGGCCCACATGCTGCGTTCCCAGGTGGCGATGGGTTCCACGCCGTCATAAAATCCCCTCACGGCCACGCGGCCTTCCGAATCATGAAAGGAAGCGATGATTTCCGCCAGAGCAGTGACGGGGTTGGCTACCGCCCCGCCGAACACGCCGGAATGCAGGTCGGCGGACGGTCCCTTCACGATGATTTCCGCGCCCGCCAGACCGCGCAGGCCGTAGGAAAAGGTGGGAGCGTCCGGAGCGGCCATGCCGGTATCGGAGACAACGATGACGTCGCAGGCCAGTTCATCCCTGTGCTCCTTCAGGAAGAGGGAAAGACTGCCACTGCCGACTTCCTCCTCCCCTTCCAGCAGGAAGATCACGTTCACGGGCAGATGCCCGCCGTTCTGGCGCTGGAGTTCCTCCACGCCCAGAATGTGGGCGAACAGCTGGCCTTTGTTGTCCGTGGCTCCGCGGGCGTAAATTTTGCCGTCGCGCACTTCCGGTTCAAAGGGGTCGGACTCCCACAGCTCCACCGGATCCACGGGCTGCACGTCATAATGGCCGTAAATCAGCACGGTCGGCCTGCCTTCTTCCCGGGGGCTGCGCCCCACCACGACGGGATGCCGGTGCGTCTTGTGCGCCACGGCTTCAAATCCCATGCCGGAGAGCTTGTCCACCAGCCAGTCCGCGCAGTCGCTCACGTCCCGGGCATGCTCCTTCTGCGCGGAGATGCTGGGAAACCTTAACAACGTAGCCAATTGATCCAGTCTGTTCATGGCACCATGAGACCATGCCTGGGCTCTCAAATCAACAGGTAAAGTGTGGCATTCCCTTCCGGAACGGGGCTTTTTTCAAAAAAATGGGCCATCGGGGCAGTCCGGGAATATATTTGATTGCCCTGAAGCGTCGTTTGTCCCTTTAATAAGCCTATGTTCAGTAAATCCAAAGTAAAAAAAGTGGATTTCGTCACCCTGTCCAAATTTTACGGCAAATACAAGGAAGCCCTCCAGCTTGAGCTGATCAACAGCCCGGCGGGCCTCACCCGCCACATTTGCGAACCGGCGCTCAACCGTCCCGGCCTGGCCATTGCCGGGTTTTACTCCTACTTCGCCAACAAGCGCATCCAGGTATTCGGCTCCGCGGAGCTGGCCTACCTCCAGAAACTGCCGGAAGGCATGCGCAAATCCCGCATCCAGCGCATGTTCCGGTGCGAGGTGCCGGGCATCGTTTTTTTCCCGGGACCAGGACCCTCCCCAGGAGATCGTGGAACTGGCTGACGAGGCCGGGGTCTGCGTCTTCCGCACCAGCCTGGTTACCATGAAATTCGTCAACTCCGCCACCATTATTCTGGAAAATGAATTTGCGGAAAGCATGACCTTGCACGGCTGCATGGTGGACGTGCGCGGCGTGGGGGTGCTGATACGCGGCAAGAGCGGCGTGGGGAAGAGTGAAACGGCCCTGGGCCTGATCGAACGCGGGGCGGCTCTCGTGGCGGACGACATGGTTTACGTGCGCAACGTGGGCGGAGAACTAGTGGCAAGTGCGCCGGAGATGAGCCGCGGCTTCATGGAAGTGCGCGGCCTGGGCATCGTCAACATCACTACCCTGTTCGGGCTGAAGTCCCTGCGCCACAACAAGCGGCTGGACCTCATCGTCACGCTCATTCCCGCCAGGGACCAGGAACAGCTGGACAGGCTGGGTCTGGAGAGGGAAGGTCTTGAAGTTCTGGGAGAAAAAGTATTGCACGTCCAACTTTCCGTGGCCCCCGGCAGGGATATAGCGCGCTTGGTGGAAGTGGCCGCCATGGACTACCATCTCAAGGACATGGGCATCGATATGGCCGGAGAGTTCAACCGCCGCCTCATGTCAAACTTCCCGGCCCCGGAAAGCGACGACTGACAAAAAACTCTTGGAAAAAAGCTCTTATTAGTGTACTTACCGTTTTAGCAACCGCTTCACCCCTTACTTCTATTTCCATGGTTACCAAGGAACTCACCATCATCAACAAACTCGGCATTCATGCCCGCCCGGCTGCTCAATTCGTCAAACTGGCCAGCAGCTTTGATGCAGACATCGTCGTGGAAAAGGATGGCGAAGAAGTTGACGGAAAGAGCATTCTGGGCCTCATGATGCTGGCCGTGGGACACGGTTCCAAGATCACCGTCACGGCTGAAGGGAAGGACGAGCAGCAGGCGCTCGACGCGCTGGAAGACTTGGTCGCCCGCAAATTCGAAGAAGATTGAACATATTCCGGCTCATGGCCATGAGTCCGGGCCAGAAAGCCCGCAGATGATTCAGGAACCCATTTCCACGGAAGAAATACATCTCCAGGGCATTCCTGTTTCTCCCGGCATCGCCCTCGGTAAAATCAGGATCCAGATCAAGGGGTCCAAGGAACCGGTCGCCTACGACATTGAGCCGGACGAGGTGGATTCCGAATTGGTGCGCTTTCACCGCGCCCTTCAGACGACCGCGGTGCAGATCAGGGCCCTGCGCGAGCGCATGATCCAAATTTCCGGGGAAAAGGAAGCCGCCATTTTTGACGCCCACATTCTCCTCCTCCAGGACAAGATCATCCTCGACCAGGTCCGCACGGAACTGGCCAGGCGCCTCCAGAACGTGGAGCATATCTTCTACGTGGTCATGCAGAACTACATGGAAGTCCTGCGCCGCGTGGACGACCCCTACCTGCGGGCCAAGACCGCGGACATGGAGGACATCATGCAGCGGGTGATCGACAACCTGCGCAGCACGGAACCGCCGGAGGAAGACGAGGAGGACGGGGAAGAGCCCGAAATCCTCGTGGCGTACGACCTAACGCCTTCCGACACCGCCGCGGTGGACGCCAGCCAGATTCACGGATTCGCCACGGAAATAGGGTCCTCCGTTTCCCATACGGCCATTCTTGCGCGTTCCATGGGCATTCCCGCCGTGGTGGGGCTGGAGCAGGCGCTGCTGAATGTGGAAAGCCACGCTCCGGCCATTCTGGACGGCTACAAGGGCGTCCTCATCCTCAAGCCTTCCACGGAGACCGTAGAATACTACAAGCGGCTCCAGGTGGAGAAGGAAAAGGCGTACAAGGCCCTGGAAGCCCTGCGGGACCTGCCCACCGTCACCCGGGACGGCCGCAGCATCCGGCTCTCCGTCAACGTGGAATTCCCCCATGAATACTCCGGCATCAAGGAGGTGGGCGCGGAAGGCGTAGGGCTGTTCCGCACGGAGTTCTTCCTGCTGGGCAATCCATCCGGCATGCCGGATGAAGAGGAGCAGATGCACTATTACAAAAAACTGGCGGAAGGCTGCGCCCCTCACGGCGTCATCTTCCGCACGCTGGATTCCGGAGGCGACAAGCTGCCCTGCGAACGGCTCGACACTCCGGAACCGAACCCCTTCCTGGGCTGGCGCGGCATCCGCGTTTCCCTGAGCCGTCCGGAACTGTTCAAGCAGCAGCTCCGCGCCATTCTGCGCGCCTGCGCGGACACGCCCGGCTGCGGCATCATGTTCCCGATGATTTCCGGCTATACGGAAGTAATCACCGCCAAGCACATCCTCCAGGAATGCAGGGAAGAGCTGGAACGGGAAAAAATCCCCTACGCGCGGGACTTGAAAGTGGGCATCATGATTGAAGTCCCCAGCGCCGCCATCATGACGGACGTGCTTGCGAAGGAAGTGGACTTCTTTTCCGTGGGAACCAACGACCTGACACAGTACACAATTGCCGTGGACAGGGTCAACAACCGTGTGGCCAACATGTTCCGCCCCACGCACCCGGCCGTGGTGCGCATCATCGGCATGACGATTGCCGCCGGTGACAAGGAAGGCATCCCGACGGCCATCTGCGGGGAAATGGCGGGTGACATCACCCTGCTGCCCCTGCTGGTGGGGCTGGGGGCCACCTCCATGTCCGTGGGCGTCCACCTGGTTCCCATCATCCGCTACGCCATCCGCAATCTGGACTACGGCCAGTGCCGGGAGATGGCCGGGAAAGCCCTCTGCGCTCCCAACAGCCGGACCATTGTCAATTTGAGCCTGGCCCTGGCCCGGGAATCCTATCCGGCCCTGTTCGAATAAAACCGGAGCACGGCCGGGAAACCGTTCTATCCCGCATCCGGCAAAAAACATGGCTGGGCAGACATGCAATCTTGACAGATTCACGCGTCACGTGCGTTATATTATTATCAGCATTTTCACCATGAGATATTCCAAAACCGCCGCCTCTCTCGCCCTGTGCCTGGTCGGCACTGCCTTTTCCGCCTCCGCAGCGACTCCGGCGGCAACTGCCCCGGCCGCCCAGAAACGCCCCAACATCATTTTCTTCCTGGTGGACGACATGGGCTGGCAGGATACCTCCCTGCCTTTCTGGAGGGAAGCCGACGGCACGCCCAAACCCACCTTCCTGAACAAACGCTACCGCACACCGAACATGGAGGCCCTGGGCAAACAGGGCATGGTCTTTACGGATGCCTATGCCCAGCCCATCTGCTCCCCCAGCCGATGCAGCCTCATGTCCGGAATGAACTCCGCCCGGCACCGCGTGACGAACTGGACGCTTCTGCGGGACAAAACCACGGATGCAAGCCACAAGGTGCTGCAAGCGCCTCCGGACTGGAGCGTCAACGGCATTCAGCCGGCAGGCACCAAATCTTCCGGCACCACTCATCTGCCGCTGACGGAACAGGAAATCCGGTACAAAATGGACAAACCCTTCACTCCCGTCCTGGCTCTCCCTGCCCTGCTCAAGAAACAGGGATACACGACCATTCACTGCGGAAAGGCCCACTTCGGCAGCAAGGAAACTCCAGGAGCCAACCCCAAGCTCTTCGGGTTCGACTACAATATCGCCGGTACGGAAATAGGAGGTCCTGCGGATTACCGGGGCTCCCAGAAATACGGCACCGGCAATTTTCATGTCCGGGGGCTGGATGAGAACAACTATTATGAGAACGACACCTTCCTGACGGAAGCACTTACCCTGGAAGCCCTCAAACGTCTGGACGCCATCCGCAAGAACCCTGGGGAATCCAACAAGCCTTTCTACCTCTACATGTCCCATTATGCCATCCACGCTCCATTCAATATGAACGGCTACGACAAGCGTTTTGCGGAAAACTATTCCAACCCCAACGACGGCCACAAATGGTCCGACAACGAGAAGAGATATTCCGGCCTGATCGAAGGGATGGACAAGAGCCTGGGCGACATCCGGGAATACCTGAAAAAGAACAATCTGGATAAAAACACCATCATCATTTTCATGGCGGACAACGGCGGCCTGGCCATCAGCGGCCGCATGGGCAACAAGGAATCCAACTATCCCCTCAGCTTCGGCAAGGGGTCCAACCGGGAGGGAGGCATCCGCGAGCCGATGATCGTGTATTGGCCCGGTGTCACCAAGGAGGGAAGCGTCTGCACCACGCCCGTCATCATTGAAGACTTCTTCCCCTCCATTCTGGAAATGGCGGGAGCCAGAAAAGTAAAAACGCCCCAGGTAGTGGACGGCAAGAGCTTCGTTCCTCTGCTGAAAGGCGGCAAGATATCCGCCAACCGCCCCCTGCTCTTCCACACGCCCAACGTGTGGGGAGAAGGAAACGGCAACAGTCCCCTTTATTCCCCCAGCACCGCCATGCGCCAGGGCGACTGGAAGCTGATTTACTGGCACCCCACCCAGAAGTTCGAACTGTTCAACCTCAAGGAAGATATCAGCGAAGAAAACAACCTGGCGGACAAGCACCCCGAACGGGTGAAAGCCATGGCCAAGGTCATGACGGCCCTGCTCAAGGACCGCAAGGCCCAGATGCCCACCTACAAGAAGAACAACCCCGCGGGGGCCCGCGAAGGCTCGCCCGTGCCGTGGCCGGACCAGGCCGCCGCCAGGCTTTAAAGGCATTTGCTCTCCTCCCCGGAAAGCCGCATTATTCCCTTTTCTTTTAAAGGAACCGGGAGTATGGTGCGGCTTTCCTGTTTTTATTCCCTTTCCAACATATGAAAAACCTCCTTTCCATAGAACAGCTCACCGGAGACGAAATCAGGGACCTGCTGGCCCTGGGCCACAAACTCAAGGCGGAACGCGGCCACCATGAACACCTTCCCCTGAAAGGCCAGACCTGGGCGCTGATCTTTTCCAAATCCTCCACCCGCACCCGCGTTTCCTTTGAAGTGGGCATCAGCGAGCTGGGGGGGCGCCCCATGTTCCTTTCCGTCCATGACATCCAGCTGGGGCGGGGAGAACCCATCAAGGACACCGCCCGCGTGCTGGGCCGCATGATCCACGGCGCAGCCATCCGCACCTACGGACAGCAGGAAGTGGAGGAATTCGCCTCCTTCTCCGGCATTCCCACCATCAACGCGCTGACGGACGAGGAACACCCCTGCCAAATCCTGGCGGACCTGCTGACCATTGAAGAGCTTTACGGCCCCGGCTCCTGGAAGGACATGAAAATCGCCTTCGTCGGAGACGGGGACAACAACATGTCCCGCTCCTGGATGTGGGCGGCCAAGCGACTGGGCTTCACGCTCGCTATCGGCGCGCCCACCAATTACCTGCCTCTGGAAGACTTCCGCAGGCATCTGGACTGCGACAACGTCATCTTTACCACAAACCCCGAGGAAGCCGTCCGGGACGCCTCCGTCATCAACACGGACGTCTGGCTCTCCATGGGCCAGGAGGCGGAAGGCCAGTCCAAGGAAAAGCATTTCTACCCCTACCAGGTGAACGAGGAACTGCTGACCCACGCGGCCCCCAGCCATTCCGTGTTCCACTGCCTGCCCGCCTACCGCGGGAAGGAAATCACGGAAGACGTGCTGGAACGCTTCGCCCCGGTCATCTTCCAGGAGGCGGAAAACCGCGTGCATGCCCAGAAAGCCGTTCTCGCCACGCTTGCCGAAGCCAGCAAGGCATAACCTTTCCATTCCCCCCGCCATGAATTACGAAGAACGCCTGCAAGACCTGCTGGACGAACTGGACCTGTTCCAGGACTGGACGGAACGCTACGAATACATCATCAGCCTGGGCAAGAAGCTTCCTCCGCTGGAGGAGGCGTACAAGACGGACGAGTCCCTCATCAAGGGCTGTCAGTCCAGGGTGTGGGTGCATACGGAACAGGATAACAACGGCCTTCTGAAACTCTACGCGGACAGCGATTCCCTGATTACCAAGGGTCTCATCGCCGTATTCGTACGCCTGCTCTCCGGCCTGCCGCCGGAAGAAATCCTGAAAGCGGACATGTCCAAGCTGGACAAGACCGGACTCAAGGACCACCTGGCGCCCACCAGGGCCAACGCCCTCAACTCCATGGCAGCCCAAATCAAGCAGGCCGCCATGCGCATGGTTGAAAACAAGTAACCGTCCCTTCCCCGATGTTCTCCAGACTCCTTCCCCATCTGGCCCTTCTGGCCGCCGCGGCCTGTTCCTGCATCTCATGCAGCAGCACTTCCGGAGACATGACAATACGCAGCATTCCTTCCGGGGCCAGCCTGCGCGTCAACGGGGAGTATGTGGGGCAGGCTCCCGCCACCCTCTCCCTGAACAGGCACAAACCTATTCACGTGGCGGCGGACAAGCCGGGCTACTACTCCGCGGAAAAAACCTTCCACCCGGAAATGACCACGGGAGGGGCCATTCTATGGGGACTCAACAACGAGAAGTCTAAAAACTTCAAGACCGATACCCTGACCATCCGTCTCAAAAAGAGGAATTCCGAAGCGCCCCCGCTGGAGAAACTGCCTCCGGCATGGGAGCAAGGCCATAAGCTTTAGTAAGCGCACGGGCCGGAAAAGTTGATTCATCCACAGCCATTCAGAGAGGCAACGGCCATCCTTTTTCCATCAGGGACCGCAACGCCCGGATTTCTCCCGGCTTCAGGCTTCACCGGACATCAGGAGAGTGCCCTCCCCTTCTTTTGTAAAACGGCAAAACCGTCCGCCATTTCCCCAATCCGCATCTTCAGGGAATCCGGAAAAGATGTAGGCGCATTCCTTTCACCGGACAGGGCGGCGATTACGGCATTCGCTACGCATCCGGTTCAGCGGGACGGGCCATCACGGCGGACCCCACTCTTTTCAACACCAGGGCCGTGCGGGGAAGCAGGTACAGGGAGAGCCTGCTCTCTTCATCCGTAAAATGGTGCACGGCTCCGTCCTGCCGCCCGAATCCGCCAAACCGGGCATTGTCCGTATCCAGCACCACCTTCCATTCCCCTTTCTGGGGTGCGGGCAGCGTGTAGTCCATGATCGCCCGGTCCCCGGACCAGTTGAATACGAAGACAAGCCCCCCGCGATGGAATGCCATGATCTGGTTTTCCTCGTCAATATTCAGCGGGAACGGAGGGGGATTATTCAGCAGACGCGCCTCCAGGGCCAGCTGCACCATGGCATGGTCAAAAGCGTTCAGGAACTTGAACCTCAATCCGGGGTTGTCCACCAGAGACCACTGGCGGCGGCAATGGCTGTAGGACCAGCCGTTGCCCTCCCGCGGAAAATCAATCCATTCCGGATGCCCGAATTCGTTGCCCATGAAGTTCAGCCAGCCTTCCCCGCCCGCGGCCAGAGTCACCAGGCGGATCATCTTGTGCAGCGCCATCCCGCGGTCAACGATCAGGCTTTGCTGGTCCACGGCCATCTTCCAGTACATTTCCTCATCCATCAACCGGAACGCCAGGGTCTTGTCCCCTACCAGGGCCTGGTCATGGCTCTCGCAGTAGGCCACGTGCGGTTCTCCGTAACGCCTGTTTGTCAGCGTGTACCACATGTCCCCCATGCTCCATTCCTCGTCCTTCCTCTCCTTGAGCAGCTTAATCCAGTAATCCGGAATGCCCATGGCCAGCCTGTGTGAAAAACCGATGCCGCCTTCATCCACCGGACGGCACAGCCCCGGCATGCCGGACATGTCTTCCGCAATCGCAACGGCGCCCGGCTTCACCCGCTGGATCAGCGTGGAAGCCAGCTGCAGGTAGGCGACGGCATCCGGATCAACGGAGGAGCCGAAGTACGCGCCCAGCTCCCCGAACGGCTCATGTCCCCTGTGGAAGTACAGCATGGACGTTACGCCGTCAAAGCGGAAGCCGTCGAACCGGAACTCTTCCAGCCACCACCGGACGTTGGAAAGCAGGAATTCGATCACCTCGTCCCGGCCGTAGTCAAAGCAGCAGGAATCCCAGTCCGGATGGCGGCCGCGCTCCCCGGGCAGAAAATACATGCCGCCAGAACCGTCGAAGTCGTTCAGCCCCTCGGCCTCGTTCTTCACGGCGTGGGAATGCACCACGTCCAGCAACACGGCAATGTTCAGGCCGTGCGCCTGGTCAATCAGGTATTTCAGGTCCTCCGGCGTGCCGAAACGGGAGGAAGGAGCAAAAAAGGAGGAAACGTGGTAGCCGAAGGAGCCGTAATAGGGATGCTCCTGCACGGCCATCAGCTGGACAGTGTTGTACCCCAGGGCCGCGATGCGGGGAAGCACCTCGTCCGCAAACTCGCGGTATGTATGCACGCGCCCCTCTTCCCCGGCCATGCCTACATGCGCCTCATAAATGAACGGCACGTCTACCCGGGAAGGATCAAACCCGGAGTTCCTCCATTCGTAAGGACGTTCCGGCATCCATATTTCCCCGGCAAAATCATAGGTGGAAGGGTCCTGGACCGTCCTGGTAATCCAGGCGGGAATCCGGTCCTTGCCCGTGCCGTCCGCCCCCACCACGTGGACTTTCACCTTCTGGCCGTGGGCGAGAGAATCCGGAGGAAGGTTGATTTCCCACACGCCGCGTTCATTCCGCACCAGCGGATGGCTCCTGCGGTCCCAGCCGTTGAAATCCCCCGTCAGGAATAATCCGCGCGCGGCGGGCGCCCATTCCCGGTATGTCCATGCCCCCGTCTCCGGGTCCCGGTTGAATCCGTAATAGCGGTATCCTTCCGCATGCCTTTCCAAGGTCCCGGAACGCTGGATGATCCGCTTCATTTTCAGATCAAACAAACGCTGGCGGTCGCGGATCTGGCGAGCATACGGCTGCAGCCATCCGTCGGCCATCACCAGGCCGGGAATCGGGGGTCTTCTCATTATTCAATGATACTCCGCCGTAATCAGCAGGGTCAAGGAGAAAGCCTGGAAGTTTTCTTCCTTCTCTCAAGTAGTGGAAGGTCGAAAATACTGGACAACCATTCCCAACGTTTTCGGACAAAAAAGCCTTTCATTTTAATTCTCCATACGGAAACAAAACGATTCTGGCTATCTCTCTTGACGCCATTCGTATTCCTTTTTTAGGGAGACCCCTTTGAGGGCGGCGCAGTAACAGGTATAAAACTCGTTCCTTCGCAGGGCCAGGGCGGTATTGATCTTGCGCTTGAGCCATTTCACCTGGTGGTTGGCATCCATGTCCAAGGAAAAGGAATGGCTATTGCCCGGTTTCCAGGAACCGCAGCAGTGGTGAATGGAGAAGCCATGGGAGCGAATGAAGGCAGGCTGCTCGAAAAACTCTTTGGGATAAAGTTCCACCAGGTCATTTTTCCACGCCTTGCCGTTCAGCAGGAACCCCGGAACTTCATTAATGAAATAATCTGTATAAATGCTATTGGAAACAGGCCAGTACTCTTCCTTGATTTCATTGTATAAATTCAACAATTCCATACAAATAGGATGACGTGAAGGGGCATAGAGAAAGGCGGTGCCCAAGGCGCAATCATACATGTATCCCAATGCAAAACGATGATCTACGGAAAGCAGGGATAAAGGTTTGAACAATTCTATGTCGCAATCCAGATAAAATCCTCCCTGTTCGACTAAAGCCTGCAGGCGAACCACATCCCCCAGAAATCCCCATTTCTTTTGTTCCAGGCACCTCCTGCCAAATTCAAACCCTGACACATCAATATTGTCTTCGTTCCATTCGATAATTTCGAAATCCGGATTAAGCGACTTCCATCTCTCCACATTGGACAGAACCGCTTCGGGAATGGGTCCTCCAAACCAGCAATAGTGAAGTTTTCGAATCACAAGTTGTTAGAATTAAGGTTGAAAAAACCATAAGTATTGCCAATCCGTTGTCAATGGAAAAAATTGAAAATAAATGGATTGAGTTTTTTAGAGGTTAGAAAAGGGGTGGGGATCATGATCAACAAATATTTGTATAATTATTTCAAACAATTGACAATGAATATATTATTTGCATTTTTTCATTCATTTAATTTGCAACGGATTGGCAATTCGTCAAGACCCGCGACCAGTCAACACTCACGGTGCGGTCACTGTTTCCCCGGATGAAAAACAGGAAGAACTCAAGAATGCTCGGAAGCCGAATATCCCGCGCCGTACGGAAAGCCAGCATGCAGGTAGACATGCCTGCCGCAAAATGGCTGAAGAGGAATTGCCGTCTCAGCTGATTTCCTCAACATCCCGGCCAGCCCGGAATTGCCGGGTCACGTCAGCCATGAACAGGGAATCATTCCGGGACATGAGGGGAATCTAATGACGGCAGCCGTGAATCAGATGTAAAAACGCCCCAAGCTCCGCAAGCCATCGCCCCCAAATTTAATAAAATATTTTTCGGAATTATGTAAATAACCTTGTTAGAATATTGCATTGTTGCTAACGCTGATATTCAGTAATAAATTGGCGGGAGAGGCAGCCAAAACGACTGATACAAGACTAAAGTAAATAGTTCCGATATTTTTTATTGAACTGCGGATCTTCAAAGTGCACTTCAAACAGTCCTGTCTTCCACCACGGAGCAGGCACATAAGTCGGTGATGCACAAATCCCCCTCCTGCTTGGCGCCGATTACCGCCGTAGCGGCGGTCACCGCATGGGAATAAAGAACTTCGGCGCGGGTAAACACATCCACGCCCGTCTGCGGCTTCCTGCAAGTTGCAAAGAGAATGTTGCGGGGTTCCGTGCCCAGCAATTTTCCTATGACAAAAACGGGATAGGCATCAGGCTCCGTCCAGGCTCCCCCGCCTGCATAGGATCGTATTCCCGCTTGAATCTTCCTCAATCAGCTTGGTGAACGAGGCGTCCACCGCCTTGACGGAACTGATGACGCCACTCCCCGCCACAGCCACCAACTGCCGGAATACCGGGAAAAACGCCGTTTTCAGCGCTTCCTGTAATATGCACCCCTTCCCGCGAAAAATTTGAAAAACAGCTTTTATCCCGCAGATGGAGATGAAGAGGCATTCCCGAAAACCCTTTTTCCCTTCTTTAACAACCACATTAAAACACCCACCAGGACAATCGTCGCGCTGAAAGACAACAACAGGACGGCCCATGAGCGTGTCTGTTCCCGGCTGATCACTCCAAGATACAGAAGTCCCATATAACAGGCATTCAACACGGGCACATGAAATAAAAATATTCCATAAGTCAGGGAGGAGCCATAGGCCAGCCATTTCTCCACGCGGAACATCCTGTTGCCTTCACGGAAGGAAAAGAAATAGGCGGACGGAAGCAGCGCCATGTAAAACAAGGCTGCCATCACCTGGAATGGAAAGGAGTCTTCATAATAATGAAGCTCCTGCTGGGAAAGGCAAACAGAAATGGCGCTCCCTACCAGAAAAACAAGGAACAGCACGGGAAAGGCGCCCGCAAGGACTTTCCAGCGTTATCATGCGATACGCCAGCACCCCCGCCATAAACTGCCACATGCGCGCCAAAGGGCTGTAATACAGACCGCCTCCCCGCGGAATGCCTTCGGGAACATGGGAATACAGGGCAAAAGCCGTCAAAAACAGAAACGCCAGTACGGCCGCATACCACAGAATATTCGCCCTGCACAACGCATAGAAAAACGGCACGAGCAGAAGGAACATCAGCTCGCAATTCATGTACCATGCCGGAACGTCATAAAAATACATGATTTTCAGGATGGAAAAATCGGTATGGGAAAACACGTTCCAATGCGCCATATTGCGGACATGATAAGAAAACACCACCGCCAGAACAAAACCGGACAGCAGGGCCAGCCCCAGCAAAGGCAGCAGACGCCGGGCCTTCCCCCGGTAAAAGGAGACGACATCCAGCTCCTTCCTTTCCAAAAGCGGACCTATCCAGAAACCGGACATCACGCAAAAGCCTATCACGGCAATCGCTCCGCTGGGCGGTGCGGGCACTAGGTAATGCTCGCACACCACCATCAGGCAAAAGACGATGCGGATGAAGTCGAGCGCCGGCTTGCGGGAAGCCGCCGCAGGAATTGAATTGGAAATCCTGTTCATGCTTCAAACAAGCCCATCCGGGTTCCGGGTCTTCTTCCCCTGCTCTCTTCCATCACGCACATCATTCATTTTCCGGCTACGGGCATTTCATCCTTCGTTGAAAGGCGTTTTCTCATCTCTTCCAACTGGCGGTCATACTCAGGGAAAGCCGGAACGTCTCCCGTGAAAGGTCGCACGCAGGGAGAGCATAAATTCAGGCCGGGATCAACCACCTGGGAGGAAATGCTCCCCAGTGCAATCACCGTATGGAAAAAATAATCATGGGATATCATCGGCAGCCTTTCTGCATTAGCTTCCAGGTTTCTGACCATATCCGGATGCGTCTTCCTGAACAGATCGGAAAACCAGACGAAACAGGCTACATAACGCTGTTCCGGGATATCCATGGAACCGTTCTGGGTATAATTGCCCCGTTCCCCCAGGGACTGCCCATGATCGGAACAATAAAAATAAACGGCATTCCGGTCTTTTAATTTTTCAATAATGGAATAAATGAATTCATCATTCTGCAGGATGGTATTGTCATAGGCGTTCACGATGTTTTGCTTCGGGAACATGGTGGGAAAGACCATGTTGCGCTCATCGGGCAGGAACACCTTGTTCTTCTCACGGTAATAATAGGCAGGATGGCTCCCCAGGTTGTTGACGTAAAGCACCAGCCTCTGATCCCGCCCCTGCTCCAGGATGTTGAAAATATAAGGCAGGGAGTTCATCACATCATAAATCTCGTCTTCAGGAATCTGCACGATATTCCGGGTATCCTTCAACAACCGGTAGGCCGGCATGTCGTGAACGGATCCGGAAGGAAGCAAGACGGCATTTGTGGAAAACCCGTGCTTGTTAAAAAGGGACATGAACCCGGAATAATGCAGTTTGCGTCCCTCCACCGTGGCATCGGACAAAGCGCCCAGGGTACTCTCACGGGTAGCGGTGGCGTAGGAAGCCACCTTCGGGAAAGAAATGATTCCCGGAAGACGGGAGAGGAGCGGCATTGTGTTGCGTTCATACCCGTTAAAGGGAAGATGATCCGCCCGGAGCGCCTCCCCGAAATGGATCAGGAGCGTGACCGGCTCCGCTTCCCCACAGGTGGAGGCAAGCTCCGCAGGATCCTTCAATCCGTCGAGTTCCTGGAGAACACGGGTAGTTATTTCATAATAATCTTTAATCATTGTTCCCACTTTCTTGTAGGAATGCATGGGGAATTTGGAAGCCTGGCTGAACACTTCCTCCTGCATGGCCGCGGGAAGCAAAACATTATAAGGCAACCCCCTGTACCAGACGATATTCAGGCAGACCACCGCCGCCGCGGCCAGGGCAAACAGCGCGGCCCTTTCCCGGCGGGGGACAGAATACGTTCCGGCTATCCACCTTGCAAGCACATAACAAACCGCCCCGGTAGCCAACGCCAGGGGGATGGACACCGCGTTGAGATAAATGAATATCTCCTGAGGCTTCGTCTCCATGACGCTGGCGACTACCTCGTCGTTAAGCTCCAGTCCAGAAGTCCTCAGAAACCACGTAATCATGAACAAAAACAGGGAAGAACCCCACAAATACAGCATCAGACACACCCAGTGAAGGGAATACATCAATACCAGAAAGGCAAAGCACATTCCCCACCCTGAGACAAATCCGACAATCCCCATTCCAGGACCGAATTTTTCCATCACATCATATGCATATACATTAAATGCACATGAAAAAATAAATGAAAGAAGCAACAGCAACAAGAGCGCCCTGCCGTTATGCTGCAACAAGGCTTTAAAAGAGGATAAAAGCTTCATGGAGCTAGCGGGGTCTATATTAGTCACCATTCCGTGTCAATAATAAATTCGCGTCCATTGAACAGATACAGAAGCAGAAGCGTTTTACTCCTTCGGAACGCATCTCCATCCACTGCCTTGTTCCTTAAGGAACAAGGCAGGATAAACCATGGTCCCCGGCACGAATAGCGTAAACATTACTAGTCAGTTTCCTACAGCTTATCCTTGGCGGCACGGCCATAAGCCGTGTTCGGGTACTTGCTGGCGGCCTCCTGCCAGTATTTCAGGGCCTTTTCCGAATTATTGAGCAGGGAGGAATAAATTCCCCCTATTTTATACAGGAAAAGGGCCCGGTCCTCCTTCCTCCATCTTCTGGACGCCAGTCCTTCCTGTAAAAGTTCAACGGATTCCGCATACCTGCGCATGTCGTTCAGCAGACCGGATTCCATCAGCCAGGGACGCACCATTCCGGGATTTTCCTTCCGGTTGCGTTCCAGAAGCTCCAGGGCGCCCGCCGCATCTCCGGCCCCCAGCATGCGCCGGGCCGCATCCACCAGCACTTCTTCATCCGTGGAGATGTTGGACGCATACAGGGTTTTCGTGACCACGTCGCTCATGCCCGGAAGCAGGTACTTGACCACCAGCCATACTTCAAAGACAATGACTGGAATCAGTCCGCACAGGGCCTGGAGCGGACTCAGAGGGATGGCCCGCACCAGAAAGGCAAAGATACCGAGAGGAAGCAGCAGCCACAACAGACGTATGAAGGTGTGGCGGGCAAGAATAAGAATTGTTTTCCACATGGCGGCATCTTTCATGAATCATGCATTATTCCCCGGCCGTAGCCGAAAACGTCAAATGCCTCCAGGAGGCGTTTTCCCTTCCCGTTTGGGAAGGAAGAAAGCCCCCGGAGGCCGTTGTCAGAATCTGTAAACGGCTTCCACGCCCACGCGGATGCGGAAGTCTTCAATAGTGCTCATGCCGGCGTAGCGGCGAATATCGGAACGCGTGTTCCCCGCCCAGTCAAACTGGATGAAGGGAATGACACGGAAACCGCTCCGGGAATCCACCCCGGAAATGCGCACGGGAGCCGCCAGCTTGACGTTGAACTGGTCGAATCCGGCCACGCCGGCGCCCCAGTAGCTGGAGGAATAGCTGGTACCAGCGCTCAGTTCCAAATCCACCTTTTCATGAATCAGTCCGCTCCAGCGCTTGCCCGCATTCAAATCGATGCGCCAGCCCGTCATGCCGTAAAAACCGTACTGGACATCCAGAGCGCCGAAATAGCCGTGCCCCGGATCATCGTACGCCAGCCCGGCGGTAAAGGATTGGGCCACGGAGTGGGGGGCCTTGCCCGTGTATTTGCTCAAATAGCCGGGAAGACCGCCGTAATTGAACTCATAACCGCCCCGGAAAGTCAGGTTCGGGAACAATTCCTTCACAGCCTTCCAGTCCGCGTTAAAAGCGTTCTTGTCGCTCAGCAGGCCGTCGCAGAAAGCCAGGTATTCCGCGCCGATTTCCTGCTTCCAGTCCTTGACGAGGTTCAAGTCCACTTCCCCGCCAAAGGTGAACACGCCGCTGCGGTTCAGCAGGGAGGAGGCCACCAGGTCCTTGTAGGCATAGCGGGAATCGTAGCCGATTCTGGCCGCGCCGCTGATCGTATCGTTGTAGGCACTTGCCGGCCGGGGATCATATCCGTATCCGTCATAGGCGCCGGCGGAAACCGCGGCCAGGGCTCCGGCCGTCATGAACAGGGCTGTTGCTTTCATAGTAAACTTATCTTAACCATTCCACGCCGGCCAAAGCAAGCAGAATCCCGGACGCATGCGGAAAATGCGCAAGGGGCCGTTTCCCCGCCGGGACATGGCATAATAATGCGGGGTTCGTCTTGGAGAAAAAGCCCGTCACCTGTATGCTGGCGCCGTCATGGAGTGGAACGCGGATTTGTATGAAGACAAGCACGGCTTTGTCGCGGACTACGGGAAAGACCTGCTCTCCCACGTTCCGGACAATCCAGGACAGGCCATTCTGGACCTGGGCTGCGGCACGGGCGCACTCACGCAGGAACTGCTGGCCAAATCCGCCCATGTCGTCGGGGCGGACGCTTCTCCAGACATGGTGCGCAAGGCGCGGATGCTTCACCCGGACATCGACTTCCGGGTGGTGGACGCCTGCCGGATGCCGTGGTCCGACCGGTTCGACGTCGTTTTTTCCAACGCCGTTTTTCACTGGATTCCCGATCAAAAGACCCTGCTGGAAAATATTTTCCGCGTGCTGAAACCGCAAGGCAGGCTGGTCTGCGAATTCGGAGCCGTCCGTAACATACACCGCATTCAGCAAGCCTTTCAATCCATCCTTTGCCGCCAGAAAAGACATTATGAAAGTCCCTTTTACTTCCCCACCGTGGAGGAATACCGGAAATTAGTGGAACAGGCCGGACTGCACCCGGAACTGGTCATGGATTACGACCGCCCCACGCCGCTGAAGGACGGGGAGAACGGCCTGCGCAACTGGGTGGCACAGTTTTTTGCCTCCGATCTGGCCCCGCTGCCGGAAGGCAGCCGCATCCGGATTTTTGAAGAGATGGAGTCCGCCCTCCGGAATGAGCTGTGGAACGGAGTCCAATGGGTGGCCGACTACCGGCGCATCCGGGTCATAGCCGTGAAATGACATTTTCCGCACCGCTTTCCCACGTGAGGAACATTCCCTTTCTGCCTCAGCGTTATCGCAGAAGCACCGGATATTCGGCACAAAAAAGGCTTCCCGGAACAACTACCGGACTTTCTTTCCCTTTCTCCATCCGACCATTCGCGGGAGGAAGGAAAACTACCGGAACTACCATGCCGGGTACGCGCATAATGCTTGAGAGTTCTCCGGTCATTTTGTACAACCCCCGGCAATGAGTACGTTCACTCCTTTTGAAGAAAAGATGGAGTCCGCGGGCATCTCCACCGCAGCCATCAAGGCATTTTCCCGCTGTTACGAAGCTCTCGTTTCCAACCATTCCGGCATGATCCCCGAAACGGACATCAGTCCGGCGGACCAGGTGGCGGACTGGAAGAACATCACGGATTCCACGGCCCCGGCCGGAAAGGACCTGATTTCCCAGTGCGTCTGCATCAAGCTCAACGGGGGCCTGGGAACGAGCATGGGACTCCAGAAAGCCAAGAGCCTGCTCAAGGTGAAGGGGGAGGACACTTTTCTCGATCTCATCGTCAGGCAGGTGAAACACCTGCGCACCATATCCGGAACCCCGGTGCGCCTGCTGCTGATGAATTCCTTCTCCACCAGCGCGGACACGCTGGCCTATCTGGAAAAGTATGCGGCGGACGGTTTTGCCGACGCCCACCAGGTGGAACTGATGCAGAACCGCGTGCCGAAGATTTTGGCCGATACGCTGGAACCAGCCTCCTATCCGCAGCAGCCCGAACTTGAATGGTGCCCTCCCGGCCACGGGGACCTGTACCCGGCCCTGCTGGGTTCCGGCTGGCTGGACCGGCTTCTGGAGGACGGCGTCAAGTATGCCTTCATCTCCAATTCCGACAATCTGGGAGCCCAGCTTGACATGAATTTCCTGCGCTGGTTTGCGGAAAGCGGAGCCCCCTTCGTCATGGAAGTCACGCGCCGCACGGAGGCGGACAAGAAGGGCGGCCACCTGGCCGTCAGAAAATCCGACGGGCATCTGATCCTGCGGGAGGTAGCCCAGTGCCCGGACGCGGACATCCCCGAATTCCAGAACATTTCCAAGCACCGTTATTTCAATACCAACACGCTCTGGATCCGCCTGGATTCCCTCAAGCAGATTCTGGACGCCAACGGCGGCGTACTTCCCCTCCCCATGATCCGGAACAGCAAGACGGTGAACCCCAGGGACCCGGAGTCCGCCAAGGTGTTCCAGCTGGAAACGGCCATGGGCGCGGGCATCGAATGCTTCCCCGGCGCGCGCGCCGTCAATGTGCCGCGCTCCCGCTTTTTCCCCGTTAAAACCACCTCCGACCTGCTTTTGCTGCGTTCCGACGCGGTTTCCGTAGATGCAGACGGCAAGGTGGCCCTGGCTCCGGAACGGAATGGAGCCGCCCCCATCGTGGACCTGGACCCCAGCCTGTACAAGCTGGTGGATTCCCTGGACAGCCTCGGCCTGCCTTCCCTGGTGGGGCTGGACAAGCTGACCCTGCGCGGCCGCTTCCATTTTCAGGATGGGGCCGTCCTTCAAGGCACCCTGCTGATGGAGAATAACACGGAAGAAACGAAGGAAATCTTTCCTGGCATTTATGCCGGAGCCTGAACATACATCATCCGACACACTTCCCAGTCCGGTGAAAACCGGCCTGGGGGTGGACGATATCCGCCACATTCCCGTACAGGAGAGGGAATTGCGCTTTACGCGCAACCGGGCGGGAACCTTCCTGACCGGATCGGCTTTCCTGCTGATTGCCATAGCAGGTTTTCTCCAACTTGCGGGGCACGGCACCATCACGCCCTATCTTCCCGCCCCCTTGTGGGCCATGCAGGCTGCGGCCCTGATCCCAGCCGTCCTCTTCCTGTATCTGGGGCTCCGCTGCCTGAAGCATGCGGCCGTCATCGTCACGCCTCTGGGCGTGGAAATTCTCCCCTTTGTGCGTCCGCGCCATACCATGCGGTGGCACCTCTGGCAGCAGATATGCTCCGCAGAGCGGGACGGAACACGGCTGACGCTCCGCCTGGCGGACGGAACAAACACCATCATCGGAATGGCTCCCCTGACGGCATCCAGCCGGGACATGCTGGTCCATGCCGTTCAGGCGCGCCTCAACTCCCTGCATCAATCCGGTTATGGTAAGGCCTGAAAAACTCGCCGCCCTCAAGGAGCGCATGGAATCCCTGGGAATCCGGGAGCAGGACCTGGAGGAAAGTTTTGTTAGAGGCGCCGGGCGCGGCGGCCAGAAGGTGAACAAAACCAACAATTGCGTTTATCTTAAACATGTCCCGACGGGCATCGCCGTCAAGTGCCACGTGGACCGTTCCCGGGAGCTCAACCGCTTTCTGGCGCGCCGGGAACTGTGCGACGCCGTGGAACGGCAGCAGACGGGCCAGTGCGCCTCAAAAGCCCGCGTTATCCAGCGCATGCGCAAACAGAAGGACAGGCGCAGAAGGCGTTCTTCGGCGCATTCCCGGCCGCCAGCGGAAGACATAAGACATGTAAGCAATTCCCGTGAACGCGCCGCTGCATGTATCCCTGCTCCATGGGCAATTTCCTGGTAGTCCCCGTTCTGCCGGACGGGACTGGTTTCTGTATTGACTTTCCGGTATGTCCTGATATTTTTAGTCCGAAATCAGACTATTTATTACATGCACCTCGACCTCAAATCCACGATCAGGCGTTACTACCAAATCTGGCTTGAAACCAACGAGCTTTATTCCCAATGGGCCGAACAGCACGGAATCACGATCAACACGCTTCTGGTGCTGTACATGGTGCGGAATACCGAACGCTGCACCCAGACGGACCTATGCAGGATGCTCATGCTTCCCAAGCAGACGGTGAACAGCATCCTCAAAAACCTTGAAAGCCGTGGTTACGTTTCACAGCAGACGGACAGCGCCGACAGGCGCAACAAGATCATCATTTTTTCCCCTGAAGGCAGGGATTACGCGGAACACGTCCTGACCGAACTTTACGAGGCCGAATCGGAAGCGTTCAATGCCATGAGCCTCGAAGAGGTCAACGGATTGATCAGCCACAGCCGCACGTACCTCCGCCATTTCCGGAAAGCCGCTCATCCATAGGAGACTGTCATGCCGTATTTGTATTTGCTGCTGTCCATAGCGGGAGAACTGATAGGAACGCTCTGCCTGAAATACGCGGAAGGGTTCACCCGCCCGTGGCCGACGGCAGGGGCCATTGCCGCCTATGTTATCTGCTTCCTTTTCCTGTCCAAATCCCTCAGGGGTATTGAGCTGAGCATCGCGTACGCTTCCTGGTCCGGCATCGGTATGGTAGCCGCCACCTGCCTGTCCGTCTTCCTGTTCAAGGAGCATCTGAATGCCGCAGGCGTTTTTGCCATCGTCCTCATTGTAACGGGCACTGTGCTTCTGAATGTCTCCGGCACGACGCATTAGGGCAGAGATTTTGAGCCGTCAAGGTTCTGAGGAATTTTCCCCAGCCGGGACGGAGGAAGAGGCGCAGGAAGCTCTCCGGAATGCGTTGAGGGAAATGTGACAGGCGCCGGGAATATCCCTATTGGCCGCCCTGCCGGCGCATTTCCTCCGTCAGGGTTTTATATTTCTTCTTGAGCAGGGCGAACACGTTCGGGGGAACGTAGCGGCTCACCTGGCTTTCCCAGCCTTCCGGCCCGATCAGGCCCTTGATCATGCTGGAGGACAATTCCGCCGTATCGCGCGGGGGCATCAGGAACACGGTGCAAACCTTGGGAGCCATGTCCGCATTGATATGGCGCATCACGCGTTCATATTCATAGTCCTGTGTAGAGCGGATGCCGCGCAGCATGAAGGAGGCCTCATGCTCCTTGGCAAAGTCCACCAGAAAGCGGTTGTGGAATTCGGCGATGCGCACTTCCGGCATGTCGGAAAGCGCCGTCCGGAGCATGTCCATGCGCTCTTCATGGGAAAACGTGTAGTTCTTTTCCGGATTGTCGCCAATGGCCACAATCAGCTCATCAAACATCCGCGCCCCCTGCCTGATCATCCACAAGTGGCCATTGGTCAGGGGGTCGAAACTACCGGCGTACACGGCGATGCGCTTCATCCGTGCATGCTATACGCCCTCTTTTGGAAAATACAATCCTTTTTCATCATACCTTGTGACCACCCTTGGAAACGGCATGGCCGAACCTCCGCCTTTCATCGGAATCCGTCTTGACAGTTTCACGGAAATCTTTAAAGAGGAACCGTTCCCCGTGCCGCTGCGTGCAGGGAAACCTTCCCGTTCCCCCTCCCCCGGCAACTCCCATGACAGACCAGCCCTCTCCCTTTCCGGAACGCCCGGCGTTTCCGTCAATGCCCGCAGACACATCCGTCCGCCCTCCAGCCCCGGCACTCCCTCCTTCCTGGTGGAGGCACGGGAACATACCTCTCCTTGCTCTGGTATGCAGCGGTTTTGCCGCGGATTTCATGTTCGGCACCCTGCAAGGCCTGGGAATCGGTACGGCGCTGGCCATCCTGCTGTACACCGCGGCCTTCCTCATGCTGCGGACGGATATCAGCCGCAAGGAACAGTGGTTCCTGGGCGTCATGGCCGTGCTGAATGCCACCGCCGCCGGCCTCAACCTTTCCCCGGATTCCCATTACAACCTGCTTGTCGCCATGTTTCTTCCCCTGGCCGTCATTTTCCTGCCGCGGAAAGAGGGAAACGGCTATGTTCCCGGAACAAGGTACGTTTCCTGGCTGGAATACAGATTTTTCCGCATGAATCAGGTGCGGAAGGCGGCACAGGGTCTCAGGGGAAAACTTCCTCTTGCCGCCAGCGTCGCCATCGGTATCTCCCTGTTTCTCTTCTTTCTCTCCATCTTTGCGGACGGGAATCCGGTCGTCGCTTCCGTCAGGACCGCCATGAACGAGCTGGCCGTCCGCTACCTGTCCTGTCTGCTTCCCAGCAGGGAGATGTTTATTCACTTCCTCCTGTGGGGACTGGGTTCCCTGTCCTTCGGCATTCTGACCATGCACCGCAGATGCGCCCCCTTTGGCGAGGACCGGCCCATCCGGCCGGAGAAGCCGTGGCTGCCATCCCTTCCGGTCATTTCCCTGCTGTTCATCAACCTGGCTTTCCTGGTCAACAACGGAACGGACATCTCCTTCCTGTGGAGCGGGAAGGTGCCGGAAGGTATTTCCCAGACAGGCTACCTGCATGAAGGGGCGGACTCCCTTACGCTGGCAGCCATTCTTTCCGGCTTGATCCTGTTGGTCATGTTCCGCTCCTCCGGGGCCGTAAGGGCTTCAAAAACGGGGACCGTCCTCGGCTTTATACTGGCTGTCCAGACAGGGCTGATCGCCGTCAGCGTCGCGGTGAGGCTGTACAACCAGAAGAAGACTTCGGCTTTTCCCCCACGCGCGTTACGGCCGGAATTTACCTGCTCCTGGGCGCCTGTTTCCTGGGCCTTCTGTTCGCCTACATGGCCGGCAGCGGCAACTGGGAACGCTACGGGGTGCGCTGCGGGGCATTGTCCCTCGTTTTCCTGTGCCTGGGGGGGTCCGCAGTCCTTCCCAGTTGAGCGGGGACCTCAACCTGATGACCATGGACAGCCACCCGGAGTGGTATTTCAGCGACGGCGACCTGTCGCGCTTTGAAATCCGGGACAATTTTTCTTTTGCGGCAGCTGTTTACCAAAGGCTGGGAGCAGACACCGTAGCAGGAGCCAATGTATACCAGATGATTAGAGAGTCCATTTTTTACTATAAGATTTCCAACTGGAGATCCTTCAATTTGCAGGGATGGCGCCAGAAATACCAGGAGGAGGCATTCAGCCGCCTTCCTGTTCCCATGGCGGAGGCCACTTACGGGACCAAGGCCTGGAAACCCTCCAGCCGCCCCACGGGAATGAGGCCGGAAGCCTGACGGAAAACCTCCACACCGCGCTCCGTCAAGATTTTCATCCCCCGGCTTGTCAAGAGACCATATTTTTTGCATCATTCTTTTCCGTTATGCAGAAACGACGCGTCGTTATCCTGGGCTCCACCGGTTCCATCGGAACCAGCGCCCTGAAAGTAGCCCGGGACATTCCGGACAGAATGGAAGTGGTGGGCCTGGCCGCCGGCAGCAATGCGGAGGCCCTGGCCCTCCAGGCACGGGAATTCGGCGTTCACAACGTCTGCATTTACGATCCGTCCAGGGAGGAGGAACTCTCCCGCGCCCTTCCCGGCTCGCAGGTTGAGACGGGGGAGGAAGGCCTGTGCCGCCTGGCACAGCTTCCGGAGGCGGACATGGTGCTGATTTCCATCGTGGGCACGGCGGGGCTGCGCCCGGCGCTGGCCGCCATTGAGGCGGGGAAGGACCTGGCCATCGCCAGCAAGGAAATTCTGGTCATGGCCGGACAGATCGTGATGGAAAAAGCGAGGCAGGCCGGAGTACGCGTACTCCCCGTGGACAGCGAACACAACGCCATTTTTCAATGCCTGAACGGCAACCACGGGGGGCCGGAAGCCGTCTCCCGTCTGATCCTGACAGCCTCTGGAGGCCCCTTCCGCACCTGGAAGAAGGAAGACCTGGAGCACGTCACTCTGGAACAGGCGCTCAAGCACCCCACATGGACCATGGGCCGGAAGATCACCATTGATTCCGCCACCCTGTTCAACAAGGGGCTGGAAATGATCGAAGCCCGCTGGCTGTTCGACGTCCCCATGAACAAGGTGGACGTAATCGTGCACCCGCAGAGCATCGTGCATTCCATGGTGGAATACATGGACGGCACCGTGCTGGCCCAGATGAGCAGTTCGGACATGTGCTTTCCCATCCAGTACGCCGTCACCTGGCCCGACCGCGTTCCCAATTCCCTGAAACAGCTCAATTTCGCGGAGATCGGTCAACTGGTTTTCGAGGCCCCGCGGCCGGACGCCTTCCCCGCCCTGGACTTGGCGCGCAGGGCCGGAGAATGCTGCGGCACGATGCCCGCCGTGTACAATGCCGCCAATGAAGTGGCGGTGGACGCCTTCATCCGCGGCGATCTCCGCTTCACCGGCATCTGGAAGCTGGTGGAAGCCGTCATGAACGACCATGCGAACACGGACGCCCGCGAAAACCTGGCCCCCATTCTGGAGGCGGACGCCTGGGCCAGGAGCCGCGCCGCCGCGCTAATACCTTCCATCCCCTGATTTCCCCTCCTCTCATGACAGCCCGGAGTTCCTCCGGGGCCCCTGCTCCCGCGCCCCGGATCACCATTCTTGACATTCTCAGGGCACTGGCCCTGCTGGGCATTGTCATCGTCCACGCACACGACCATTTCAACCTGTACCTTCCCGTTCTCCCCGCTACGGGATGGCAGGCGGCGGCCAACGGTGCCGCGGACTGGCTCTACGAACACCTTTTCGTCAGCAAGTCGTTCCTTCTCTTTTCCTTTCTGTTCGGCCTCAGCTTCTTCATCCAGCTGGACAGACAGGAGCAAAGAGGCGTGGATTTCCGGAAAAGATTCATGTGGAGGCTCGTTCTGCTATTCCTGCTGGGCCTGGTCCACACCCTGTTTTACGACGGGGACATTCTCACCATTTTCGGAGTCCTTGGATTCGCGCTGGTTCTACTGTACAGGCGCCGCACTCCCTTTCTGGTCATTCTGTGCCTGCTGTGCCTGATGCAGCCCGTCAACGTCATGGACGCCCTGGCCCGCGCCGGAATGGCGGAGGGCTGGCCCCATTCCTCCGGCTGGTTCCTCCCGGATTCCCCGGCGGCGGGGCCTTCCCGGGAATTCCTGTACGCCGGCGGCTCCTGGGGGGAGGCGGCCTGGTGGAACCTCACCCGGGGACAGGTCGGGAAATGGCAGTTTTTCCTGCTCAGCGGCCGCATCTGGCAAACGCTGGGACTGTTCATCCTAGGCATGCTGGCAGGCAGATGGCGGCTCTTTGCGGACGCTCCCGGCAAGCGTGTTCTGTTCCTCCGGCTGCTGGCAGTTTCCCTCTTGCTATTCCTGTCCCTGCTGGCCGTGCGAACGCTCCTTGTTCCGCTGACGTCCTCCCCCGCGGGTTCCGACCTCCGGCACCTTGTCCTTCAGTGGGAAAACCTTTCCTATGTAGCGGCTTTCGTTTCCGGAGCCGTCCTGCTGTTTTCCCGCCCCGGCCTTCACCTGCCCTCCGACCTGCTCAGCAACACCGGAAAATGCACGCTGACCTGCTACGTGACGCAAACGCTGATATTCACGTTCCTGTTTTTCGGCTGGGGACTGGGGCTGGCACGGAGCATGGGACCGTGGATATGCCTGTGTTCCGCCGTAGCGGTCTTCTGCCTTCAGGCATGGGTATGCCGCCAGTGGCTGAAGCACTTCCTGTACGGCCCGCTGGAATGGCTGTGGCGCACGGCCACCATGTGCCGGATGCAGCCGTTCATCAGGAAATAAGGCCTGTACCTCGCACAGGACTCCCTTCCTCAAGCCAGGGAAGCGCGGAAAGCGGTTTTCCCGTGGAACGGCGGCGGATTCACAGCCCCCACACGGAATAGCACAGGACAAGCACAATATTGGCTGCGGCGGCGAGAAAAAAACGGCCGATTTTCAAATAGCCGATTTTTCCCAGCACGAGCGACAACAGCAGAAAGGAGGAATACAGGGCAATCCAGATTAGGGCGAACGCCGCCAGGGCGCTGCCATTGCCTCCTCTGTCAAGGGTCATGTGCCAGCCGGACAGAATCAGCGGGAGTGCGGGCATGACCGCATAAACGGCATACACCCAGTTCCGGACTACCGGTCTGGAAGTGACGACCAGCGGGTCCTTGTCAAAAAGAACGTTTCCGGACTTGATCGCGCTCCCGGTCTCCCTGCGCAACGCAAAGGGCAAATAGAACGGTACCAGCATCGGCAGAAGGGCGGGCCATCCGTACACAATCGCCCCCAGGCCGATGATGAAGGCTAAAACTGAAACAAGAATGACCGGCGCCAGTGCGATCAACAGGAAAACTAGGCCCGTTTTGCGATCGGCCCTGTCACCCATTTTCAGGAATGTCCATGAAACATAAGCCATAAGATGATACCGGGATTTTCTCTTTCCCGTTTCCTCCTGATACAGGATCAACGCACGGATGGCAAGACATTTGCAGGCTTCACGGTTTTGCAGCCTGTACACTCATTTGCGTGGGCGTCCGCTACAATGAGCTTGTTTTCAAGACATCAGGGGTTTTCTATTTCTTTCTCGCCATTCTGTGTACCCAGGCTTTTCCCATGTTGGGGAGAAATCGTAAATTCCTCCTTGTTGCCTATATTGCCCTCTGCAGCATTTTTCCGTTCAAGATTTTCATGCATCATGCCAGGACATTTGCAGTCACCCCGGAAGCCATTCAGAAGAATATCCGCAATGAATGGAACGGCTCCCTTTACCATCCTGAAGACATTTCCTACTGGCAGATTGTGAAAAAGCTGACTCCGTTTGAACAGCTGCTGTTTTATTCCCGGAAAGGGGAAAACGGCGAAAGAGTCATGGCATGGTGCCGCACAGGACGGGATATGAATAGTCCGTCCAGCCGACCGCAGAAGGGGGAAGCCATATGGAAACGCCCCTCCCGCAAGACAGATAACGCCCCTCTTTGATATTGCCCCCCATGGCCGGGCACGTTATCCTTCTTGCATGGCATACCGAATTTGCAAATCAATCGAGCTGGAAAGCGGACACCTTTTATCCAAGCATCCGGGCAACTGCAAATTCCCCCACGGCCATACACGCTCCGTGGAGATGGTATTCCGCGCGGATTCCCTGGACGCCAGCGATATGGTGCTGGATTTCAAGGCTGTCAAGCAGATGATGGGCGAGTTTCTCCAGCAGTTTGACCATTCCCTGTGCATGAATACGGAAGATCCGAATTACAGGACCTTCCTCGCCGCGTACGGCGACCGCATCATTCCATTTGACCGGGAGGACCCCACCAGCGAAGTGATGGCCCGCACTATTTTCACCTACGCCCGGAAAGCGTTGGAAAAGGCCAAGAAAACTTTTACGGAATACCCAGTCAGGGATTGTGTTACGCTGGAACGCGTACGCGTCTGGGAAACCAGCAGTTCCTGGGCAGAATATGGGGAATGAGGGAAAAACCGGGCATTCCGGCCCCCGTCATAATGCCTGATCCACTGTTAAAACGGGTTTAGCGTCATCATGTGCTTATTCGTCCTGTGCCCATAGGTGGAGGAATACACATCCGTAATTTCCCGAGCCCATTCGTCAATAGTGTGCTGATGGTGGGCGTATTTTTTAAAGTCCTTGGTATCCACGCCCAGCAGGGAGCTGTGGTCTTCCTCATAATCCGCAAATTCGGAAACGATGCGGCCGTTCTCATCACGCAGGCGGCCCGCCATGGCGATGTGACCCTTCTTGATGAACCTCTTGACCAGGCCGCCGCCCTTGATACCACTCAACGCCGTGACAAAGATGCCGGCCTTGGCGTTCGTGGGTGTGATGGAGATGATGGCGAGTTCCAGCGTATAAGCACCCTTGGTTCCGACGGGAACCATGTCAAAATTCGGGTTTTTGGCAACCTCCTTCTCCATACTGGCCGTCACGCTCCTCTGGAAGTACGCCGCCAAATTGTGCAGGGCGTCAACCCCTTCCTTGCTTTCCGGCCTCACATCCATGTGAACCGTATCCACCGGAAGAACAGCCATCATCACCTTTTCGCCATTGACGCCGTTTACCCTGTCATTCCATATTTTGTCATCCGGGGCGTTCCAGTACGCATCAAAGGGAATGTGGGAGTCCTCATTCTTCACATGATGCTCCACAAACCCCGTCTGGGGCACATGCTTGAAGTTATTGGAACAGGCCACTACCGCCATGCCGCCAAGCAGAACGAGCACCATCAGGGAAGCCAGAAACAGAAACCGATATTTTTTCATAAACAGGCAATCAGCTAGAATCATTTCATACATGAGCCCGTTCTCCGTGTCAATCAAACCGCCGGAAATGAAAACATTAAATAATACATTCCTCCATGTGCAGTCTTCCGCCTTTCCGGAACGCCGCTCAGTCCTGACATTCTGCAGCCGTATTTCCGTCTCCTGAGGAAACGCCGGAATAAAATTCCCGGATGAACCAGGGGTTGCGTTCCTCCCACAAGGTTTCCGCCACCCTGTCCGCCACCCGGATGGAGAGTTTTTCATGGAAACAGGTGAATTCCCCCACCCAGTCCGTCCTGCCGGAGGTTACGTAGTTGACGCAGCCGCACCATTGGAGACACCGCGCACGCAGGGAACAGTCCAGGCATTTGGGGTTCCTGTTGCCGCGGGCAGCCGCCAGCTTCAGCTTTTTCTCCCGGTCCACTCCGGTAAGGACATTGCCCATGCACAAGTTTTCAAGGTCATCATTCCCTACCAGGCGGGCGCAGGGGTAGATGTTTCCGGAGACAGCTACGGCGATTTCCCGTTCCCCCAGGGAACACATGTCACAGGTCTGATACCCGCCCTTCACATAGGCGCCAATCTTGCTCTGAATGACGTTCAGCGTCAGCGGATTTCCTGCCCGGTAACGCCGCACGACTTCTTCCCCTACCTTTTCATAGGCAGCGGAAAGGGCTGCCAGTGCCTCCGGCGTCCATTTAGCGCCAAAGTCCGGGTTCAGCATGATGTCCAGCCCGCAGGCCCCCCCCATCCACCGCACGGATTCCTCCAAATGCTTCACATTGGCCGGATTTACCACGCAAATCAGCTCCGCCCGGTGTTCCCTTCCCTTAAACCATTCCAGCGCGGCCACGCACTCTGCATGAGAGCTGCGGCCATCCGGATAATTGCGCCATACTCCGTGCATAGCTGCGTTTCCGTCCATGGAAAGCCCCAGATGAAATCCTTTTTCCATCAGCCATACCACACGCTCTTCCGTCAGCAGGGTCATGTTGGTGGTGAGCGTCCATTTCAGGTTGATTCCGGCGCGGGAGGACTCTGCTTCCGCATATTCCCGGCATTCCTGAAGAAGAGTCCATTCCAGCAGGGGTTCCCCGCCAAAAAAGCCTATCTGGATTTCAGTCATTTTCCCCAGCGCCTTCCCTTCCCGGCATGCCTGTTGCAGCCCGAAGTCAATGGAGCGGAAAGCGGTTTTGCGGCTCATGGAAACCGCCCTTTTACGGCCTGCATAGCAGTAGCCGCAACGCAGGTTGCAGTCATGAGTCAGGCACAGGGTCAGATAAATCATGGTTTTTAGGGAATATCAGCCTGTCAGGACAACGAAACAGAAGATGATTTATCCGTTCACCTTCCACGTAGTTTCTCCGGGCAGCCGCTTCCTCCATTCCTTGGAACGGGAATCCGCACGTTTTTCAGGAGATAGAATTTCAGGGTGTTCCGTTTTTTTTCTTTTCCAAATCCGAATCTCCAGAGCAATCCTGATCGGAAACTGCCTCGTTCACCGGAAGTACATCAACGACCATGCCCGCAGTTCTCGTGATGGTATACAAGCCGGAGCCATCTTTTGTGTGAATCGCCTCTTCCTTTTTTCCGGCATTATCTGGAGCTTCCTCCCGGGGCTGGCAGGACATCAAGGTTCCGGCGGCAGTCAGCAGGACACCCGTTTTCAGCAACCTGGAAAATTCGGCGCGGGTGGGATAACCGCCGGAAAAAGATTTTTTTGCATTCCCGCCTATCATTCCTTTATTTTCCCTTAACGTGAATAATCTTAATAGGAGGAGGCAACGGAGCTACGCCCAAGACCTGTTGCTGGGAGCAGGCGATCAGGTTGCCGGACATGGCGGTGAGGAGGCCCAGCTTCAGCAGTCTGGACATTTCCTTTCCGGTAGGATAATCGGGTTTCCGCTCCGGTTGCGGAGGAATGGAGGCGCGGGGGGTAGTCATGCTTTCCTGTTCCTATAAAATACTTTGACTGTCAAGAAAAAACATTATTTTCCCAGTCACCGACATGGCATTTTCCTTCCAAAGCTCCCCCAGATTTCTTTTGCCTCCTGCGCAGCAGCATCCACAATGCAGGCTGATGCCATGTATCAGAGGAAAAATCAATGCAAACAATACATTCAACCTACCCAGTGAAAGACGACAGAAATTCCAAGTTGCTCACTTCTCCAATCGCCTCTCCCATGCAGCCGGAAACTCTCCGCCGGTACGGCGCAAATGGTCATCAGGACAGGATCCCGTGTCTTTTTCATGACCGCCAACCGGGGATGCATTCACCCCTGATGAAGTTTGGAGTCCGCAGGACATCAAGGTTCCGGCAGCGGTCAGAAGAACTCCGGTTTTCAGCAATCCGGAGAATTCGGCCCGGGTGGGATAACTGCCGGAAAAAGACTTTTTTACATTCCCGCTCATCATTCCTTTACTTTCCCTTACCCTGGATCATCTTAACGGGAGGAGGCAGCGGTGCGCCCCCCAGGTGCACTCCCTGCTGCTGGGAGCAGGCGATCAGGTTGCCGGACAGAGCGGAGAGAAGGCCCAGTCTCAGGAGTTTTGATATTTCCTTTCCAGTGGGATAACCGGGCTTCCGGCACGGTGCGAGGGACATGGAAGCAGAAGGGGCAGCCATGTCTCCCTACTCGCACCAATGCCGTTGACCGTCAAGAAAAAATTATTCGTCCTCCCCCAGGGGACGATACTTGACGGCCAGTTTTTCCAGGAGTTTCAGAGCCATGGCCGCACGGGCGCGGAAGGAGCGGTAATCCCTGGGATCACAGTCGCTCCAGGCGCGCTCCGCCAGCGCGAGGGCGCGAGGCCACGCCATGTATTCCACCAGCCCCATATTGTACAGGTATTCAGTCCAGATGTTGGCCTGAAGGCCGCGCACCTTGACGACCTCCTCCGGGGAGAGTTCCGGCAGTTCATAACCATACACCTGCTTGAGCGGAATGAGGCCGCCTATGGCTTTAGGCTCCGTGGAACCGGCGGACTGGTAGTAGTCAAAGTAGAAGTGGGAGCTGGGAGCCAGAATGACGGGGTGCCCTTTTCTGGCGGCGGCAGCGGCAAAGTCATTGCCGCGCCACGCCATGACGAAGATATGCTTGTCGGCTTCCAGTTCACCGCCCTCGTCCCAGACGATGGCGTCATACCCGCCCTGCCGCACATAAGCCGCCACTTGACGGAGAAAGTCCCTGCCCAGAGCCTTCAGGCTGTTTTCATTCAACCCCTTCAGGCGGCTCTGGCAGTACTTGCAGTTTCTCCATGATTCCGTGGAAACTTCATCATGCCCCAGATGAATGGGGGAACCGGGCGGAAAAATGGTCTTCAATTCATCCACCACGTCTTTCACGAACTGCATGGTTTCCGGACGCCCCATGCAAACGGTGTCCCGCCCTTTTTTGCCTTCCACGGGAAAGTTGACACCGTCGCAGACCAGTTCCCCGTAGGCGTGCATGGCGGCGTACGCATGTCCGGGCAATTCTATCTCCGGAACGACTGTCACCCGGCGATTCCGGGCGTATGCGATGATCTCCTTCATCTGCTCCTGTGTGTAGAACCCGCCGTACGTCGCTTCCGGATCGTTCTCCTGAATAGCCAGCTTCACTTCCTGCCAGTTCCATTCCCCGTTGGCCAGCGGCACGCGCCAGGCGCTCATGGTCGTCAGGAGCGGGTATTTTTTGATTTCCAGCCGCCAGCCGGGACCGTCCGTCAGGTGCAGGTGCAGCCGGTTGAGCTTGAACAGGGACATGGTGTCTATCATGCGCTTGACTTCCGCCATCGTGAAGAAATGGCGGGAGACGTCCAGCATGATGCCACGCCACTCGAAGCGCGGAACGTCCCTGATGGAGAAGGCGGGTACGGAAAAGCCGCCTTCCGTCCGGTTGGCGTTCAGTATCTGTACTGCACTCTGCCATGCGTAGAAGAGCCCCTGCGGAGCCGCCGCGCGAAGATGCAGGACGCCTCTTCCCCCATCCCGGCTTTCCAGGCGCATTTCATACCCCTCTTCCGTTTTCATGGGCTCACCTTCCAGGGAACATAGCACATCCGCCGAGTTCCTGTCTCCGGTCATGGACAGGCCCGTGACAATGCCCTGGGCATTCAAAATATTAAGCAGGGCCTCCACCGTTCCGGCGTCCCTGCCGGGGGCATAAACGGCCAGGCGCAGTGGCAGCCGTACGGGAACGGAGACGTCAGACCTGCATTCGGACGGAGCGGGAAGCAAAATGTTTTCCGCAGGGACGGGAGCCTCTCCCGCGGCCGTCAGACATCCAGCCAGAGCCAGAAAGGCGCTCATCCGGTGAAAACGTTCCCTGGTCAGCCTCATTCCGGATTTACGTGTCCAGGGGCAGAGACCTTTCACCCAGGGAAAATAAAAAAGGCGCGGCATGATGCACGCGCCTTTTTCAAAACGGTTATTTGCGGCCGCCGAAGAGGCCTCCCAAACCTCCGCCGAGCCCGCCAAGACCTTTCAGGGCTCCCAGTCCGCCGCCCATGCCGGGAAGGCCGGGCATCTTGCCTCCCTTCCCCTTCATGGCCCCCATCTGCTTCATCATGGCGCCCATTTTACCCTTGCCGGACATCATCTTGCGCATTTCCGAAAAGTTCTTGATGAGCTTGTTCACCTCCATCAGGGAACGTCCCGAACCGGCAGCGATGCGCCGGCGGCGGGACGGGTTCAGCAGGTTGGGGTTGCTGCGCTCCCTGGCCGTCATGGAAAGGACGATGGCTTCCATGTGCTTCATCCTTTTGGGATCAAGCGCGCCGTCCGGGAGCTGTTTTTTGATTTTTCCGAAGCCGGGCAGAAGTCCCAGCAATCCTTCCAGGGGACCCAGGTTCTGCATCATTTTCATCTGCTCCAGAAAGTCATTGAAGTCGAATTTGCCGGACATCATCCGGCTCATGGACTTGGCCGCCTGTTCCTCGTCAATGCGGGCGGCGGCATGCTCCACCAGGCCCACGATGTCCCCCATGCCCAGAATGCGGTCCGCCATGCGGCCGGGGACGAAGGGGCCGAACTGGTCCAGCTTTTCCCCTTCCCCGGAGAATTTGATGGGCTTGCCCGTCACGGAACGCATGGAGAGGGCCGCGCCGCCGCGGGCGTCGCCGTCCAGCTTGGTAAGGACGATGCCCGTCACGTTTACGGCCCGGTCAAAAGTCTGGGCCACGTTCACGGCCTGCTGCCCCGTGGCAGCATCCACCACCAGAAGGGTTTCACGCGGAGAAAGGAAGGAATGCAGATGGCGGAGCTCGTCAATGAGGGCTTCGTCCACTTCCTGTCGGCCCGCCGTGTCAAAGATCATGACGGTGCCGTTCTGGGTCTTGGCCCATTCCAGGGCTTCCCGGGCCACGGCCACCACGTCCCGGCTGCCGGGGGCGGGCTTGTACACGGGCACCTGGATTTGTCCCGCCAGCGTAGCCAGCTGGTCGATGGCGGCGGGGCGCACCAGGTCGCAGGCTACCAGCAGGGGGCGCCGCCCTTCGTTTTTCAGGCGCAGGGCCAGCTTCGCGCTGGTGGTGGTCTTCCCGGCGCCGTTGAGGCCTACCACCATGATTCTGGCGGGGTCCGTCAGATCCAGTCCCACGGCATCGCCGCCCAGCAGGGAGGCGATTTCATCACGGAAGATTTTGACGATCTGTTCTCCGGGCTTGATGGATTTGAGCACTTCCTGCCCCATGGCGCGCTCCTTGACGCGGGCAATGAAGTCCCTGGCCACGCCGAACTCCACGTCGGCTTCCAGCAGGGCCAGCCGGATGTCGCGCATGGCGTCCGCAATGTTCTTTTCAGAAATCTTTCCCAGGCCCCTCAGCCTCCGGAACGTGTTGTCCAGTTTATCTGCTAAAAGTGAAAACATAATCGTGCGGTGTGCCAGACTGTGCCACAATTCCCCGCCTCCGTCAACAGGCGCGGCCTGCATCAGGACATGATGCTTGACTTGCCGGGGCTTCCGTCCCATCTTTTCCCGCATGGCACCCGTTGACCTGAAAGAGGAAATCCTGCGCTTGAAGAAAGAGCGCAACGCCGTCATCCTGGCGCACAGCTACCAGACGGCGGATATCCAGGATATTGCGGATTTTGTGGGGGATTCCCTGGGACTGGCCTACAAGGCGCAGAGCACGGACTGCCGCGTGATCGCCTTCTGCGGCGTCCACTTCATGGCGGAAACCGCCAAGATTCTCAATCCGGATAAAACGGTCGTCCTGCCGGACGCCGACGCCGGGTGCTCCCTGGAAGCCTCCTGCGACGCCGGGGAACTGGGAGCTTTTTTAAAAGAAAACGCCGACAGGAATTATTACGTGGTGGCGTACGTGAACTGCTCCATAGGCGTGAAGGCTCTGGCGGACGTCATCGTCACTTCCGGGAATGCCGTCAACATTGTCTCCCAGGCTCCGGAGGACCGCCCCATCCTGTTCGTGCCGGACCAGAACCTGGGCGCCTGGGTAGGCCGCCAGCTCGGCCGCCCGATGGAGTTGTGGAACGGAGCCTGCCACGTGCACATGGAGTTCACGCGGGACCAGATTCTGGCCCTGAAGGAGAAACACCCCGGCGCGCTGGTGGTGGCCCATCCGGAATGCACGGAGGCCGTGCGCCTGCTGGCGGACCACATTTGCTCCACGGAAAAAATGATTCCCTTCTGCACGGAGAGCCCCGCCTCCTCCTTCATCATCGTGACTGAATCCGGCATCCTGCACCGCCTGCGCAAGCTGGTGCCGGGCAAGGAGTTCATCCCGGCCCCCACGGAACAGTGCTCCTGCAGCACCTGCCCGTACATGAAGATGAACACGCTGGAAAAACTGTACCACGCCCTGCGTGACCTCACCCCCGCCGTGGAATTGCCGGAAGACCTGCGCAAACGGGCGGAGGCCCCCCTGCTCCGCATGCTGGAGCAGTCCAAATCCTGACCGCCGTTCCCGGACATGATACGCCTTTCCGACCACATCGCCGCAGCCGGGGGCTGGCTTTCCCTGGAAGCCTTCATGCAGCTGGCCCTGTACCATTCGGAGGAAGGCTATTATTCCACCGCCATTGAAAACATCGGGATGCGCGGGGATTTTTCCACCACGCCCACCCTTTCCCCCATTCTGGCCAAAGCCATCATTGCCCGCTGGAAGGAGGCGTGCGCCCGCTGCGGCACGCGGCTGCCTCTGCTGGAGATAGGAGCCGGGTCTGGCGCCCTGGCCGTCAAGATCATGGACCAACTGGGGTTCTGGAACCGGCTGAACACGGATTACGTCATTGTGGAGACGTCTCCCCGGCTCCGGGAGTTCCAGCACCTTCTGCTGGGCAGCCAGGCAAAAATCTATTCCGGCATGGAAAAAGCACTGAAGCACTGCGGCGGAAAGGCCTTCATCTTTTCCAATGAACTGGTGGACGCCTTTCCCGCGCGGGTGTTCGAATATACGGAACAGGGCTGGCAGGAAGTCGGTCTGACCGTGAAGGACGGCGCCGTCCGGGAGGAGTTGCGCCCCGTCCTTCAAAAGCCCCTGTTTTCCCACATGCTGGAGTACGATTCCCAGCCGGGCCAGCGCATTGAAATCCATGATTCCTACGCCAAGTGGTTCACCGGATGGCTTCCCCTGTGGAGTATGGGCTCCATGACGGTCATCGACTACGGAGCAGAGATGGAATACCTGTACCATCGCCGCCCCAGAGGCTCCCTGCGCGGCTACAAAAGCCACCAGGTGCTGAGCGGGGAGGAGCTGTACAGCTACCCCGGCAGGACGGATATTACCTGCGACGTCAATTTTACGGACCTTCTGGAACTTTCCCGCAACTGCATCGGGGACCGGGTCACCCTGGCCACCCAGCGAGACTACCTGCTTCCCTACGCGGAAAAAACGCCCCAGGACGCCTTCCTGACCGACGAATACGGTGCGGGCGGCCATTTCCAGGTTCTGATTCACGAACGCTTGTAAATGAGCACACGTTTTAACGGCAGGAGAACATACTTCCCCTTCAGCCCCAAGTTTTTTATGGAAGCACTCAATGCAAATCCGCGATGCCTGCCGCCGACGGATCGAACCACATGTTGATTCTTTTTTGTATTATTGTATTTTTACAAAGAAACAGCTATTGCCTGCCGATGTTTTCCTGTGAGGCATGCCCGGTTATCGGGGCTGACTTATTTGATTCCGTCAATTCATGTCCTCAATTTGCATTTTTCTTAATTCCGCTGCCCTGTAAGCGTTCCTGAAAACAAAGTAAACGGTGGACATGGGAAACATGGTAACTCCTCCGGTCAACAGCAGCGTATACCAAACGTGATAGGGCTGACCGACAACATAAGCAGTACCCCCGGAGAGTAAAAATAACAAACTAATACCAAGAAGACATTTGGCCGTGTTCAAGATCAACCTGCGGCATTTGCCTTTCCGGGCGTAAAATGCAGCAATGGGAGCCAGAGTGCCACAAAGTACTCCGATGGCCGTACCTGGTATCCAGGCATACCTCGCAGCCGTCATTGGATCGAACCACATAGTGTTTATTCCTTTCTAGTTTTATTGTATTCGTTGATAAGGGACTTGGCAGTTTCCAAATCAATTTTCTCATTCAGGGCAAGTTGCTTGATATACGTGACAAAAGGGTCATTCATCATGATGCTATCGGCCGCTTCAATTTTTTTAATCAGCTTGTCCAACCGCAATCTTACGGTGGGATACGTTACCCCGTATTGTTGCGCCACCGCCTTTAATGATCCTGAAGACAGAATGAACTTCTTAATGAAACTTATGTCTTCATCCCCAAGATTCGTGAACCAATCTGACGTAATGTTCATAAAAATACCTCAAACTCTTTAATATTATTCAATGTATATTTAATTATATCCAAGTCAAGAGAGATCGTTTTAATTTTTCCGCCTGAGGATTTTGAGCATCGTCCCACTTGGAAATAGAAAAATAAAGGACATGAGGGTTCTCTTCCAGATCTGTTGAAATGATCCCGCAACTGTGCGGAGATTGCAAAACCGGACAAGCCCGGTTAGTCGGAAAGCACAGCCTAAAGCCCGTAAAGCAAATAAAAATGAATCAAACCTTCGCTAACAAAAGGCGTCCTTAGGTCAAACCATGTGAAATATTCTCCTTCTTTCGTTCCCTTCTGATGACCGCGCCTTGGGAACAGAGATTTTCCGGTTCTTGCCAGTTAGCCTGGACATTCCGGGTTCCATCCATCAAATTCCGTTTCCACCTCCTTTCCCAACACCATGCTCGACCTTCTTTCCCTTCTGCTGGATGTCCCGTCCCTTTTGGCGGGGCTTTCTCCACGTTCCCGATATGAAGGGGAATCCCCATACTGGCGTTTCATGGGACTTCTTCTTCTGGCGGCGGACTTGGCCGTGTTGTTTTCATGGAACATTACGGAAAGCATGCCGGCCCTGGTGGCCGCTATTGCCCTGAGCCTCTGGCTGGTCGTGCATCTTGTCATCCGCTCCTCCAAGGACAGGGAGAAACGCGGTTAACTCTCCCTTCATGACAAAAATTACATAATATGTTCATTTGCAATTTCTACCGCTCTTCTGTCATAATTTCTTCAACTTTTTTGAACGTTAAACCGTCCTGCGGACTCTAACCTGCATCAGTAACAAACCGGGTGGCGGGAGGTAGAGAGACCGCCGTCCATAATGGGGAGTTCTGAGTTTCATAGGTAATATAGTTGGATAAAAACCCGCACGGGGGCAACCCTGTGCGGGTTTATTCATCCCGCTCCGAATGGTTTGAAAGACCAGGCGGAACGGGGCCGTAGAAAAACATGATTGAACCAAATTAAGGCTTGAGAGTTGAAGGCAGGTCGCTAATCTGGCTTCAGCAAGATTTATCTATCATCATGGTCACCACAAACGAACCGAATATTTACGAAACAGGAGTATTGGACCCCAATGCGGAAGGCAATTTCGTCTACACCACGCTGGATGCCGCCATCAACTGGATTCGTAAAAATTCCCTCTGGCCCATGCCGATGGGGCTTTCCTGCTGCGCCATCGAGTTCATGGCCGTGGCCTGCTCCCGGTACGACCTTTCCCGTTTCGGCTCCGAAGTGACGCGTTTCTCCCCGCGCCAGGCGGACGTGATGATCGTGGCCGGCACCGTGACCTACAAGATGGCCCTGGCCGTGCGCCGCATCTGGGACCAGATGCCGGAGCCCAAATGGTGCATTGCGATGGGCGCCTGCGCTTCCACCGGCGGCATGTTCCGCTCCTATTCCGTGCTGCAGGGCGTGGACAAGATTCTGCCTGTGGACGTTTACATTTCCGGGTGCCCTCCCCGGCCGGAAGCCATTCTGGAAAGTCTGCTCACCCTCCGCAAGAAGCTGGACACCCAGCATCCCGCCCGCACCTTCTTCAAGAAGGATGAACCCAGGGAAGCCAACTCCCCCATGCCGATTTCCACGGAAATGCCCATCGAATAAACCTTCCCTCCTCCACCTTTTACCTCCTTTTCTCCATGCCTTCTTCAGAATCACAGATCAAGACCGCTGCAGACAGCGTCCTGAACCGCTTCGGCAGGGACGTCATCACGGACCGTTATGAATTTCGCGGAGACACCACGCTGATCGTGGCCCGCAGTTCCGTGGCGGAAGTCGTCCGCTGGCTGCGGGATTCCGCCGGGTTTGACATGCTGGTGAACCTCTGCTCCGTGGACAACATGGGCGAGAGCCCCCGCTTTGAAGTCATCTACACGCTGACCCAGGCGGAAACGGGCGTGAACCTGAGCCTCAAGACGAAGGTGGACGACGGCGAGGAAGTGCCCAGCGTCTCCGGGATTTTCCAGGGCGCCAACTGGCACGAACGCGAAGTGTGGGACCTGATGGGCATTAAATTCTCCGGCCATCCGGACATGCGCCGCATCCTGATGTGGGAGGGCTATCCCTATTTCCCGCTCCGGAAGGATTTCCCCGTCCAGGGCCTGCCCACGGAAGTGCCCGGAGTGGCGTTTACGGAAGCAGCCCCCACCCAGGGAGCGCCGTTCGCCACGGAACAGGGCGCCTGCCCCAGTACATGCCGCGAACCCAGGTCACACAAGTTTTAGCCCCGTTTTCCGCCCTGCGAGCCAGGGCCCGCCCCATGATCCGTTTCGCCTCCATCCTGTCAGTATGCTTCATCGGCCTGCTCGGCAGCTGCCAGAACACCAATCCGGCAGAGCAGGAATGGAAAGATCAGTTGTATAAAAATCTGGCCCTTGTCGGAGCCAGGAACTGGATTGTCATTGCGGAAGCCTCCTTCCCGGCTTACACGGGGCCCGGCATCAGGACCATGGTTTCCGACAAGAAGTCCGACGAAGTTCTTCTTGAGGTCCTGGACATTCTGGAAGAGGAGGCCCACGTGCTGCCCCGCATCATGATCAGCTCCGAGCTGCGCAGCGTCACGGAGGACTACGCTCCCGGCATCAAGCGCTACCGCAACAATATCAACAAGATGCTTCCCGGACGCCAGCATTTTGAACTGATGAGCCGCACGATCAATTCCCTGATCGAAGACGCTTCCAAGCAGTTCAATGTACTGGTCATCAAGACAAAAACGGCACTTCCCTATTCCAACATTTATATTGAACTGGATTCCGGCTACTGGAATTCGGAGTCGGAAACGGCCCTGCGCAAAAAGCTGGAGGCCAGGGACGCCGCCAACCGCCGCCAAGCCGCGGACACCGTCCTGGACGTTCCTCTCGCGCCTGTTCCGGCCCCCAATCCAGCCGCTGCCCCGGGGCAGCCCAATTCCGCAACCCCGCCGCCGGCCGTTCCCGCCGCATCCCCTGCGGACAAGCTTCCCGCGCTTCCCAAGGACAGCGGGCAGCCTGCGCCAACCACGCCGCCGGCCAGAGACAAAACACCCGGAATCGCCCCGCCGCCCATCAAGGACCCTCTGGGCGGCAAGTCAGCTATCGCCAGATTTTCATGAACCGACACATCGACAAGGCTACCGAGGAACGCCTCCGCATTGAGGCATGGGTGGGCGACGCCATTCTGGCGCTCTATGTAAGGGAATGGATTCTGGCGGAAGAAGGAGCCATCAACGGCAGGCTCTTCGTGGAATTCACCAGCAATGATTTCCTGCGCCGCACCGGCAATGCCACGGGAGTGGAAGCGGAAATAGGACGCATGTTCAAGGCGGAGGGGCTGGAAGCCGCCTACGCCTGGATTGAACAGAATTTGAGGCCCCGCATGGAGGAGCGCTGGCATACCCTGCGCCGGAAAGCCCTCAAGTAATTCCGCAGCCATGGCCGCTACTGGAATACCCATGCCCTGGGAAAAAAACGCCGGACCGTGCGTGATGGCACCTCCGCATCTGTCCGAATGGGCGCAGCGAGCTGCCGCCTTCCTGGAACGGCAGGGCGTGGAAGACCTCGTCGCATTCGCTACGTCCGGATCTTCCGGCTCCCCGCCCAAGGCCGTTTTGTTTACCCGGCAGGCGTTGAACATCTGCGCCCGCGGCGCTCTGGAACACCTGCATGCGGAACGCGGAGACTGGTGCTGTCCCCTCCCTGTCTGGCACGTGGGGGGAGCCATGATTTACCTGCGCGCCGGACTTGCCGGAACGGCCGTACATACCCTGGAGGGCAAGTGGAATCCCCATGCCTATGCGGACCTGATGAAAACTTCCGGTGCCTGTTGGTCCTCCCTGGTGCCCACGCAGGTAGTCGACCTGGTGAACGAGGCAATACAGGCTCCTCCCGCCGTCCGGTGCATCATCGTAGGCGGCGGCACTCTGGATATGGAGACAGGCAGGCGCGCCCGCTCGCTCGGCTGGCCCGTGGTCCAGAGCTACGGCATGACGGAGTCCGGCTCCCAGCTGGCTACCGCCTTTCCGAATGAACCCTACCACACGGACCGGCTTTCCATCCTCTCGCACTGGGAGGTGGCGGCGGATTCCCTGGGCCGTGCACGCTTCCAGGGTGAAGGGAAGCTGTGCGGCCGCCTGCTGACGCAGGACAACGGCGAATTCCTGCTGGAACACGTGCCGTCCCGCGACTGGTGGACCACCTGCGACCTGGTTCGCCTGGAAGGGCGCTTCCTGACGTTCCTGCGCCGGGCAGACAGGCTCGTCAAAATCCTGGGGGAGCTGGTTGATCCGGATGCGGTCCAGGAGGCCCTGCGGCACCGCGCACCCGGCGCCGTGGTGGAAGCCGTGCCCCACCCGCGCGCAGGAGCGGAACTGGTGGCCTGCGGTCCTTCCGCGGCACGTCTGAAAGAAGCTTCCCGCAAATGGAATGAAACGGCGCCCGGCCCGCAGCGCATAGGCTCCATCATGGAAACGCCCATACCCCTGACAATCATGGGAAAACTGGACCGCATCGCCCTGCGCGCCATGCTGCGTCAACATCCGGAGAAACGGGAGCGGATGGATTTTCCCTGCTAGGAATGCATCCGTTCCGCGGCTTTTCATTTCCCCCTCCGGAGTGCGGGCAGAGGCATATCCGCCACTCCCGGAAAAAGAACGTGACATAATAAATATTTAAACATCAGGGCACGTGAAAAACGCTTGTAGGGCATAGGTTTTTCCTGTTAGAAAAGAACTAATCCATGCGTGCCTGTCTTTTGCTTATTCCTTTTATTTTTTCCGCCCTGGCCCACGCCCAGGACATTCCTGCGGCATTAACGGAGACGGCGTCCGGAAAACCCGGACAGGTTCAGCCACCGCATCTGGACCGACTGCCCATGGACGGAGGGTGGACTTACGGAGAACTTCTCGACAAGGCCCTGACGGGCGATTTCCGCGCCAATATGCTGGCAGGGGAGTACTGGATGGGGTTTTATTACCTGAACCGGGGCGACCTGCCTCTGGCCTGCCTGGAGCATATGCAGAGCTTTTTCCAGAAAGCGGCGGAGAAGTCCGGGCATCCGGCACCGCGGCTGATGATGACGGACCCCTACGGGATTTTCGGAATTTTCAAAACCGCCCCCATGCGGCCGGAGCACGCGGGATGGCTTGCCGACTGCCGCAAGCTGGCGGAACAGGGAGATATGGATGCCGTGACGGCCCTGTACACGGTTACGGATCTTCCCGCGGAAGATTTGAAGCGTTATCTGGCGCCGCTGGAAAAGAAGGCAGCCAAGGGGGACCAGGACGCCCTGGCCCAGCTTGCCTTCATCAAAACGGACTGGCTGAAGGAAGACCCGGCCGCCACTCTTGCTACCCTGCAGAAGCACGGCAGGAATGCCAAACCGGTCCTGCTGGCGCGCATGGGTCAGCTGGCCCTTTCCCTGAGCAATTCCGTTCCTCAAAACGATCCGCGCCGGAAGGAATGGCGGGATTTGGCTGTTCAAACACTTTCCCGGGCTGCGGAACAGGGCCATGCCACGGCCATGCGGACCCTCGCGGCCATGCCGGAAGGAACCGATGCGGAAAAAAACAGGGGATTTCTGAAAAGCCTGTGCGCCCGGGGAGACTTGGAATGCCTGCTGGCCGGACTTTCCGGCTACATGAAGGAAAAAACTGGTTCCGTGGACGGAAAGATGCTGCAGGACATGTTCGACAAAGCCCGGAAACTGGGCAGTAACAATGCCTGCGCGTGGTATTCCCAGCTTCTGTCCGAGGCCAAGCCTCCGCAGGAACAGGAAGTGCAGGAAGCGGCCCGGGCCCTGCTGGCGCTTCATGACGAACGGGCCATGCCCTTCCTGAAAGAACCGCTCGCGCTTCCGCAGAAAAAGCTCAACCATCTTCCCCCCTACGCCAAAACGCACAAGGAATTGGAACTGGCCTCCCAGATGGGGGACGTGGATTCCTGCGTCCAGCTCGGCGAGCTGTGGAAGGAGGAATTGGCCAATACGATGGATTCCGTGGGAAAAGCCCATGAAGCGCAGGAGAACATGCGCACATGGTACAAGATGGCGGCGGAGGAAGGCCACCCCCCTTGCCAAATTGCGCCTGGCCCAGATGGAAGACCCCGACCTGCTGGAAAAACCGGCTTCGGAGCCGGGGGCAACTCTGCTGAACGACTGCCTGGCCAAAGCCGCCACCGGAGATTTCATCACGCTGAAAGGCATTGCGGAGTACGTCACACCGGAACAGTGGGAAACACTGATAGAACCCCTCCGCAACAAGGCACGGGAAGGAGATTCCCTCAGCCAGGCCAATCTGGCCTACCTGATGCTGTTCAGCTACAGGAGCGAGGAGTCCGGCTATCCGGAAGCCCTTGCCTGGGCCCGTCTTTCCGCCGGACAGGGCGATCCCTGCGGCATGTACGTTCTGGGCCGCGCCCTGATTTATGAGTTCGGACTGGAAAAACGCATGGCAGAAGGAGATTCCTGGATGTTCCGAGCGGCCCTGAAAGGCCATGTGGACGCGGCGGACATATGGAGCTCCAACAACGAGAACCTTCAGCCCTACAGTGCCATGATGCATGGCCTTGCTTCCCGCGGGCACATCCCTTCCCTGCTTTTCCTGGCGAACCAGGCGGCCTATCCCCAGAATGCGACGGAACAGGCAGCCGGAGAGGAAAGGAAGGATGCCTCCCGCACGGACAAGACGGCCACGGGAGGGGATGAAACCGATCCCGGCGCCGTTCCCCCGTGGATGACCGAAAGCGGCAGGGAGCGCAGCGTTCCGGAACCCGCATCCGTCAATCCGGAAGCCGTGAAGTTCTGGGAACAGGCGGCGGAACTGGGAAGCCTGACCGCCCTGGACGAATTGGCCGCCTATTACGAAACCGTGGCCCGCAACGTGCAGGACCCGGCCGAACGCCAGCAGCTTCAGGCCTCCGCCATGACCGCTTCCACCGCACTGGTGAGGAAGAACGACGTGCGCGGATTCAAGCGCATGGCCCGTTATTACGAGCAAGGAATCGGCGTGCAGCCGAACAAGGAACTGCACAGGGATTATGTGCTGAAAGCCGCGGAAACGAACGACCCGGAAGCCCTGGTGGAAAAGGCCAGGCTGCTGATCAAGGGAGAAGGAATGGAACCGGACCCGAAAGCCGCCCTGGAGATTCTGACCAGGCTGGAGCCGAACCAGGTCCGTCCCGTTCCCGGGCTGTACTTCCTGCTGGGCTACCTGCATGAAGAAGGACTGGGCACGCAGCGGGACACCGCCCTGGCGTACCAGTTTTACATGAAGGGTGCGGAACAGGAAGACGACAAGGCCATGAACAATCTCGGATCCATGTATGAAGGAGGAAACGGAGTGGCTAAAAACCTGGACGAAGCCAAAAAATGGTACGAACAGGCGGCCGCCCTGGGCAATGAAGACGCCCGGGCCAATGTGGAACGGGTCAAGGAGAAGATGAAAAAGGCGGTTAAATAATCCCTGCCTGCGGGAATGCCCGCAGAGTGAAAAACGGGGTCTTTTCCATCCCCGTCCGTGGCCGGAAACGGAGAACTCCGCCTTTTATGCTGAAAGCCTGCTGGCGGCTCCTGTCCGGCAGTGCATGGCGCCGTCCCATTTTCCTTTCCGCGCAGGGTCCGCATCCCCTTGACGACAAAGACCAGGGACCTCCATTCCCCGGAAGGAGTTTGAAGGAATTTTGGTGAAACCCGGCAAGGGATCATTCCCTGGTCACTTTCAGGCGCAGAAAGCGGCGTTCCCTCCCTGTGCCGACCGCTTCCGGGTCCATAAACTCCGCCGAGGTCTTTCCCGCCGTCTCCGCTTCACCCAGCAGGGTCCAGGTTTCCAGATCCGTGGACGCCTCCACCTCATGCTTCACGTCCATTGCATCCGGATTGACGGGCCACGATAGGACCAGGTGCATTTTCCCATCCTCCCCTTCCTTTGCCGTCACGCTGGTGACGCTTCCGCAGGGCCGGAGAGGATCAAGCCCCGTAGCGTATTTCATCAGGTTGACGATGCCGTCGCCGGAGGGTGCGGCCTCCGGGGCCGTCTGGTCCCCCGCCGTTCCGGAGGGGAATTTGTCCTGTACCCATTTGTCATATCCTGCCGTTTCAGGTGCTTCCTGCGTGACGCTGACGGAGCATTCCTGCCCCTCGGACGCCCGGAACACAACCGTTCCGGAACGCGGCCTTCCGGATTTGTTTTCTCCGGCCGTCAGAACCACCGTCGTTCGGCCGATGCCGGAATCCGCGGAAACGGATAACCATTCCGGACGGACGGTCACCATCCATCCCAGATTTTCCTCTTCCATCTGCACTTCCACGTCCGCCGTGCCGCCTTCCGCCGGCAGGACGGCCCCCACGCGGGAGAGGGAGAAAGGAGAGGGCGTGTCGGGGAACGATGTGGAAGAGACATATCGATTGGCGGCGCGCAACAGGGAACGGCGGTCAAAATAGTTGTTCCGACCAGCGGAGTCCGCCAAGTCCAGACCCAGGTCCCAGTACATGAATCCGGCCAGTTTCTGGTCGCTGATGTATTTGGCCTTTTTCTTAATGGTCGTTACACCGTTGTAATGGAGTGTTCTGGTTCCGTCGGAGTAGGTATAAACCGCCGTGTCGTTGTCCGGATTGTCCGCTTCCGGGCAATTGGCGGCTATGTCCCTGTATCCCTTGATATAGGCGCCGGGACTGGAGCCTCCGGGCGTTCCCTGGAAGGGCGCGCTCAGAATGATCTTGTTGTCCGGGAAGCCCTGCTTCCGGAAATTGCCGCATGCCGTGACCATGCTGTTGTACGTGTTCACGTCAATGGACGGCCCGTAGTTCTGGAAAGTGAAATAGTCCACATACTGCATGTAGGCCGCCGGAAATTTGTAGGAAACCGTATGGAGGGAGATGGAGAAGAACATGTCCGGGCAGGCGGTGCGGATAGCCTGGGCCAGCATGCCGTACTGGTTCCACTGGGCAGTGTTCTCATACATCCATTCAAAGTCCAGGTCCACACCGTCCAGCGGGTATGTTTTGATCAATTCCGCTATGTTGTCCGCAAATCTTTGACGCGCGGCGGCATTGGAAATCATGGAAGACCACGCTCCACCGGCAATGCCGAGCCGGATGCGCATGCCGGAAACGCCCGCCGTCCATTTGCGCAGGCAGCGCAGGTGTTCCGCCCAGGAAGCGGTATCGCGCCCGAAGATATCGCTATTGCCCCAGCGGGCGACAATGAGGCGGTCATTCCAATTGGGCTGCACTTCCGTACCCAGACGATTCACCGGCCGGGCCAGATGCCACACGCGCATTTCATCAATCCTGCCTTGCAGATCCCGCCCCACTACGGCATTCGCCGTGCCGTTCATATTCCCCGGGGAAGCTTTTGCCGTAGCCACAGCGGAACCGTTCACGTAAAAAACGCCCGTTCCCTCCGCGGAATTCCGGATGAAGGACAGCCAGAAGTATTCATGGAGGGCGATGGCAGGCAAATCCGCCTCCCAGGCGGCGGAGGAGCCCACCTGCAAACGGGCCTTGTAATGGCCGTCCGCCCATGACAGCGTCATGGACACGCTGTCATTCTCAAACAGGGTGACGTTCTGTTCCCCCGCGGAAAGGGCCATGTTGATTTCAATGGTGAACGCATTGGCATTGTTTCCCGTTACCAGGCCGTTGCCTACGTACATGCAGGCCCCGTCCCCGGAGAATTCCAGAACGTTCGTCCGCGTGCCGTCGGAAGGAAGCAGCCGCACGCCCCTGCTTTCCGTCACATCATTGTCCGGGTAGGAGAAATTGATTTCTCCATTGGCGGCAGGAGAAGCGGAACCGATGTAAATCAGGTCCGAATTATTGATCATGTGGGACCTGTTCGGCCAGTTCCACATGATATGGCTTTCACGCACATACCCGGTTACCAGCATGTAGCGGAACACGGAATTGTCCGCCACGATGGAGAATTCCGCTCCGGCAGGCGCAACCGCCTGGTAGGAACGGGTCAGGGCACTCCCTGTTTTTTCCGCAAATTCCGTCCATTTGGCATCCCGGAAATCACCGTCCAGCCTCCAGAGTCCGACCAGCCGGTCATACCTGGGATGCGCCATGGGCAGAGGCCCCGTCAGAAAGAAATCGTCAATGTCATCCCCCAGTGAGGCATTCCAGAACCTCACTTCATCCCTGGCACCCCTGAATTCCGCATCCAGCACCACGCCGTTCCAGGCTTTTTCCGCGGCGGCGAGGAAAGGAGCGCCGGGAAGAGAACCTGCCGCAGCGCCGTCCACATACAGGCGGGCGTTTTCAGCATCCAGGGAAACGGCCACATGATGCCAAGACCCGGCGGCAAACACATCTCCGGAAGCTTCCAGAACCGTTTCCCCTTCCTGCCCCGGGAAGGATAATTGAAGTTTTCCGCGGTTCAGGGAAAGGGAAATGTTTCCCAGAGACAGAATCCTGCCGGAAGAAGAGTCTCCTTCCGGCTTGATCCAGAGTTCGCACGTCATTTCACGGGAAGAGGACCATGTGTCCGCCGGCACAGGCAGCGCGACCGCGGCAGGAAGGGAAGTCAGGGCCCTGTTATTCAGCACGCTGACGGGCCTCGGCTCCGGTGCGGGAGGAGCCGGAGAGCCATCCGTCATGACGGTAAGGGCATTCAGTTCCATCCTTCCAGAAGCGGAAGCATTCGCCTTCTTGGTTACGTCAAATTCCAGAACGCCGGAAGTGTCCGCACAGGCCTTCCACTCCACCGCCATGTAAATGTCTCCTTCCGCCGTGTTCACCGCTCCCGTCCAGGTTGCGCCATTCAAGGTTCCCGAAGAAGTCTGGAGGGCATTCACCTCCTTCAATTCCCCGGAAACCAGGGAAACGGACTGGTACTGGGGTTTATTGGACCCCATGAAGAAGGAAACCGTATATTCCTTCCCCGGAAGCAGTCCGGACAGAGATACGCGCGCCGTGGCCGTGGCTCCGGGCGTACCGTTGGCACTCAGTCGTCCGCTGGTGTTGAATGCCTCGCAATGATTGGGAAAATCAAATGCCGAAGGGGAATCCGGCGTGGCCGCTGCGTGAGTTCCACGGCTGGCCGAGTTTTCCTGCCATGTCCACAGTGTGTTGGAAGAAAGAAGATTATTAAAATTTCCAACACTGGCCTTGGCGGAAACGGACAGATATACGGCATTGCCGAACAAGCTACCCGCCATGATGGATGAGGAGGAAGCCGCTCCGTTCCTGCTCAGCGGGACATTCACGAAAGTATTGGCCGCTCCGGCCCTGGTTGCCGTAAAGGACGCATTGGTCCATCCCTCCTGAGTGGTGGAAGAGGCATTTCCGAAATCAACACCAAAGGATTCCCTGGCGGATTCCCCATGCACCAGAGCACCCAGCCCGCATGCAAACGCCGCAATCAGGCTAAGCAAGATGTTGTTCCTCAACATGATCATTGAGCATCCAACATGGGAATCACTTTACAAGCAAAAAGCTGCCGGAACACCGGACAGGAAAGATTCACTTCTCTCCCCTTGTTCCGGCATTCCATACAGCCCAGAAAACAGAAGCCATTCAAGCTCTACTCAACCTCTGCGGCGACGCATCAGCATGGCGGCCAAGCCTATCAATCCCAGAGACGCCGTAGCCGGTTCAGGAACCATTTCTCCGGAAATCTGAAGATTGGTGATCGACGCGGCCATACCCCCTGACTGGCTCCCCGATTTATAGGCGTTAAAAATAAGCCCGTAGGAATCATAGGAGGCATCACCCATATTCAGGTCGATGGAAACGTGGATGCCATCGGAAGACAGATTGTCAACCGCATCCGCCAGGGACCAGGTGCCGATAACCGTGGAAGAGCCGTCGGCTGCAAACCCGTAAATGTCGCACGTGTAGGTGCATTCAAACTGAGCGGAACCCCACGTACTGCTTTTGGCAATGTCAAAGGACAAGGCAGAAGGAGCAGCGGCAGGGGCCAGAGAAAATTTGAGCCCGGCAAAGTTGCCGCCAGTGTTCTGGGAAGCCGCGCCCCCAACCTGCAAACTGACAGCCCCGGCGCTGAATGCAACCTGGTTCGCCAAAGCCGACTTCTCCCAAACGCCATGCCAGGACATGAGATCATACCCCCATACATCCGCGGGAGTGATCCCGTTCGCGTTCAAACCTGTAGTTCCGGAATCCACCGGGGACAGGTCCATCAGCACGGTGGAAGCCTCCGCTGCGGGAAGCAATGCGAGGCAACCTATGAGATATAGAGTTTTCTTCATATGAGGCTATTAATATTTTATTGGTTATAGATACCGGATTTCTAATCCGTGATAAATCAACGCCGCAACGCAAGAATGCTTATGACAGGGAGCATAAGGATCATAGGAATGATAGAGGATTTTGCTACTCCCTGTTATTCCTATTATCCTTATATATTTATTATCCCTAATCAACTTTTCTCCAGATTTTTTCGTTGACTTCCGGATTAGAAATCCGCAGCAGATGTTTTCCATATTCCTACATTTTGCTTATTAAATATTTACTTTAATTCAAAATAGAAAAAAGGAGCAGGATTTCCTATCCTGCTCCCTTGAAAACAATGGCGGGTTAATGGTTTAATACGCCAATTCACCGTTCATGACGCGGCGTTCAAACTCGGCCACGTCCACCACCTTCCCGCTCAGGCGGGCGTGTTCCGTGGCAAAGGCCATCACGTGGGAATGGGCGGATTCCTCAATGGAGGTTGTCATGTCTGCCGGGGAGGATACCGTGAGTATGTCGTCATACAGCGCCTGCACCAGTCCCCAGTCGCCTCCGCCGTGCCCCTGGTAGCCGCCTTCCAGTTCTTCCAGTTCCACCACGCGGGGCCGGCCTCCGAAGTGGGGCGTCACGGTGATTTCCCCCGGGCCGTTTTCCTTGTAGAAGGCTCCGGCGCGGATCCTGCCTTTGGTGCCGTACACTTCAATGTGGCGCCCCTGTTCAAAAGCCGTCATGGTGAAGGTGCCGGTCAGGCCGCCTTCAAAGCGCATGATGGAGACCTGGTGGTCCGGCTGGTCGTTGTCGCACTGAAGGTAGTCCCTGCCCCACGGGGAGGTCTTGAGCCATTCATAGATTTCCTCCGCCGTGGCTTCCCGGGCACGGTCGTACACCATGCCCAGCCAGCGCTTGCATTCGTCGTCCGTGGCGTATTTGCGCGCGTCCCAGGGGTCTTCCCCCACCGGAGCGGTCCAGTCCGTGCAGCGTTCCGGACGCGGGGATGAGAGCGTCTTTCTCGTGAAGAAGGAGAGTTCCCCGAAGCTGGCGAGGGACAGGCATTTGCGCCGCCCCATGAGCCAGTAAAGGATGTCCATGTCATGGCAGCATTTGGCTACGATCATGGGCGTGGAGGTTTTGCTGTTTCCCCAGTGGCCGCGAACGAAGGAGTGGGCGAAGTGCCACGCCCCTACGCCTTCATTGGCGTTGAAGGTGACGATGTCTCCGATTTCCCCGCTGTCGATGATTTTTTTCAGCGTGCGGTAGAACTGGGTGTAGCGCAGGACGTGGCACACGGCCACGCGGCGGTCCAGGCGTTTCGCCAGGTCGCGCAGTTCCAGTGCTTCTTTCAGCGTTTTGGCGATGGGTTTTTCCAGCAGGACGTTGTAGCCCAGTTCCAAGGCCTTTTTACAAGGGACGTAATGGTAGTCATCCTGCGTGCCGATGATGGCGACGTCCGCCAGGCGCGGTTGCGCCAGCAGAGATTCCGCATCCGGAAACAGGCGGACGGAGGCGCGTTCCTCCTCCGGGGCAAAGTCCCGCACGGCTTCCGCACGTTCCTTCACGGGGTCCGCCGCCGCGGCGATGCGGTAACGGTCCTTCCGTTCCATGGCCAGCTCCATGTAGGTCCGGGTGCGGGAACCGCAGCCGATGCCGGCGAGGGAGAGTCTTTTTTGTTCAGGCATGAGTATGGCAGACAGGCGGACGGTTTAAAGAATGCCGGATTTGACAAGGAGGGCCTCCGCATCGGGATCACGCCCCATGAAGTCCCGGTAGAGTTCTGCAGCGGGCTTGCTGTTGCCCTTGCTCAGGATGCAGCGGCGGAAGTCGCGGCCGGTCTGCGGGTTCAGCACCCCTTCCTTCAGGAATCGGCTGAAGGCGTCCGCTTCCAGCACTTCCGCCCATTTGTAGGAGTAGTAACCCGCGGCATAGCCCGTGGGGTCCGCAAAGATGTGGGTCAGGCGGCGTGCAACGGACGGGCCACGGTGCGTCATCGGAACCCGGTAGTCCGCCAGAATGCGTTCATCCGTTTCCTCCAGGGCGCTGCCCTTGTATTCGGGCCAGCGGGCATGCAGTTCCAGGTCCAGCTTGCCGAAGCAGAGCTGGCGCATGAATGCCGTGCCGCTCATGTAGTTGCGCGCGGCGCGCATTTTGGCGAAGAGTTCTTCCGGAATTTTTTCACCGGTTTCATAATGGGCGGCAAAGAGGTCCACGGATTCCCGTTCCCAGCACCAGTTTTCATTGATCTGGGAGGGCAGTTCCACGAAGTCCCAGGCCACGCTCGTTCCCGCCAGGGATTTCACTTCCACATCGGAAAGGAGCTGGTGCAGCAGGTGGCCGAATTCGTGGAAGACGGTTTCCACTTCCATATGGGACAGCAGGGCCGGCCTGTCCCCTACGGGCTTGGTCATGTTCCCGACCATCAGGCCCAGGTGGGGCACCCGCGGGCTGCCGCCGCGTGGCGGTTCCCCGACGCTCAGGCAGTTCATCCAGGCTCCTCCGCGCTTGGAGTCGCGAGGATGCCAGTCGGCATAGAAGGACCCCATGTGTTCCCCCGTTTCCGAGTCGTGCAGGTCATAGAACAGCACATCCGGATGCCAGACTTCCACCGCGCCTTCCGGCATTTCTTCCCCGGGTTTGGCGACCGCCGTTTTTCTGGGCGTTACCGTGATTCCGTACAGTCCGGAGTAAATGGAGAACAGGCCGTCCATGACCTTCTGCACGGAGTAGTAGGGCCGCAGGTCTTCCTCGTCAAAGGCATACAGCTCCCGGCGGCGCTTTTCCGCCCAGTAGGAGGTTTCCCACGGGGAAAGCTTTTCCACGGGTTTTCCGGTTTTTTCCTCCTTGTATTGGCGCACGGCTTCCATATCCGCCAGGAAGGAGGGTTTCACTTTGTCGTGCAGGTCATTGATGAAGTCCAGGGCGTTCGCGCCGCTGGCCGCCATCCGGCGGGAGGTGGTGTAGTCCGCAAAGGTACCGAAGCCGAGCAGGCGGGCCTTCCGGTCGCGAAGGTCCAGGATTTCCGCGATGAGGGCTTCGTTGTCGTATTCCCCATCCCTGCCGATGGTGCAGGAGCCTTCCCATACCTTGCGGCGCAAGTCGTCGGAATCCGCAAATTGCAAAACCGGCTGGAGGGAGGTGAATTTCTGCGTGAAGCGCCATTCGGGGTTTTCTTCCGTACCGTGGCCGTTGGCCAGGGCGTCCAGTCGGGCGGCTTCCCGTGCGGATTCCGGCAGGCCGGCAAGCTCCGCCTCATTCGTCACCACCAGTTCCCACGCATTGGTGGAGTCCAGGACGTTTTCCGCAAATTTCTTGGTCTTGAGGGAGAGCTGCGCTTCTATTTCCGCATATTCCGGCTTCACTTCATCCGGCAGGTCCGCTCCGCTTTCGCGGAAGTCCGCCAGGGTTTCCTGGATGAAGCGCTGCTTCACGGGAGAGAGGTCTTTCACCCAGTCGCAGGCCGCGGCGGCCTTGAGCACCTTCCACAGCATGGGGTTGAGGGAAACGGAGGAGGAGAAGGCCACCACCTCCGGCAGCATTTCCCCGATGGCTTCGCGCTGGGAGGGTTCATCGTTCACGGAGTCCAGATGCATGATGCGGCCCCAGCCGCGGTTCAGGTCCTCGGAGGCTTTTTCCAGGGCGCCGAATGTGTTTTCATAAGTCAGGGAGTCCAGAGGCAGGTCGCAAATGGCCTGGATGTTCGTCTTGGCGCGGAAGATGGCTTCCGTAATGTCCGGCTTGATGGCTTCCGGCGTCAGCCGGGACCAGGAGACCAGGAAGGAGGGGTCCAGATAAGGATGGTTCATGTCGATTAATGGGTTTTATTGAAAAGGATTATTTGGCCGCGGCGCGGGCCTTTTTCATGGTTTCCAGCACTCCGGCGTGGTTGGGGAAGCGTTTCAGACCCTGCTCGCACATTTCCAGGCTTTCCTTGCTCTTGCCGGCTTTCAGGTAGGCGCGGGCCAGAATCCATTCCTCCGGATACGGCAGCACCGGGGGCAGGAGAAGGGAAGCGAAGCGCTGGTCCCGGATGGCGTTGGAAAGCCAGATGTTGGCGGATTCCGGGAACATCATGGCGCGGATTTCCATAGCGTACGCGTTGCCGAGCTGCAGGCAGCGGACCCAGTAGGAAAGGCTCATTTGCTGCCTGGCCGTTGCCGCGCCGTCCATCAGAAGACGGATGATGCCGGAGAGCTTGTCAAACCGGGCGGATACGGCGGACACCGCGCCCTGCTGCAAGGAGTATTTGGCCCCCATGTATTGCGTGAGCATGGCCATCATGCCGTTGCTCAGGTCCGGGAAGCCCTTGGGAAGGGGAGCCGGCGAGGCTTTGAGGACGTATTCCTGCCGGGGAAGGTCCGGATTGGCCAGCATGAGGCGCACGGGAAGGTTCCTGGCCTCCCATATTTGCAGGAGCGTTCCGGGGGCGAGGGGATATTCCCTGTCCAGAGGAACGGAGGCAACGGCGGAGGCTATCCTGTCCGCCTCCTTGTAACGGCCCGCGCAGAATTCGGAAACCGCGCGGTAAATGGCGGAACGGAAGTAGGCGTCATTGAGGGCGCGGGGTACTTTTTCCGATTTTTCCCAGTTTACGCACAGGTCCTCCGATTTTTTAAAGGCGGCCGAGGCGCCCCGGTAATCCCCCGTGCGGAACAGGAAATGGCCCAGCAGGTGATGGGCGGAAGAAGACTGCGGGTTGGCGGCCACAGCCCTGCGGGCGGTTTCCACCGTTTCCGGGGGGATGACGGGAGCCACTTCATCCAGCAGGGCGCGCATGAACAGGGCCGCTTGGGAGCCGGGACGCTTTTTCAGCACTTCATCCACGAGGCGGACAGCTTCCTCCTGCCCTTCTCCGGGTTTGCCCCGGTCATCAAAGCCGTCCCGCAGGAGCATGGCGTAAAACAGGGGGGCGTAAGGGTCGCGCGGCCATGTTTCGTACAGGGTCTTCCACGCCTTGCGGGCTTCTTCCGGGCCATCCATGAGCAGCACAGCCAGGGCGTCCGCATAGGCCCGTTCATGTTCCGGGAAGGCGGGATGAAGCGCCAGCTCCTTCATGCTTTTCATGGATTCCACGCGTTCCTTCTGGAATTCCGGCCCTGCCGCCATGAGGCTCATGCATACGCCCCAATGCGCCATCAGGCAGTCGGGGTCCAGCTTCAGGGCGGCGGAAAATTTCCGGTACGCCTTCATGTCGCCGAAGGTGAGCAGGTGCGTCATCCCCTCCAGCACCAGCGGCTGGGCCGCGGGGCAAGAGGTGCAGACGGCCATCATTTCCACACCGGGAGGCAGCGGCGGGGCCTGAGCCGGACGAACGGCAGCGGCCTCCTTCTTCCATGCATTCAGGACGGGACGGTCCAGCCAGGAAGCAGCATTTGCGGAAAGAGCCGCACACAAGCCGCACGCGGCAGCCAGAAAAATACGGTTGAAGGGAAGCTGCATGGGATAAGGCGGTGTTGGTTACATTCTGTCCGGCACACGGATGCCAAGCAGCCCCAGCCCGTGTTCCAGCGTTCGGGCGGTCAGCTCGCACAGGGCCAACCGGGAATGGCGGACGACGCCTTCCGATTTCAGGACCGGGCAGGCTTCATAGAAAGAATGGAAGGCGCGGGCCAGATCGAACAGGTAGGCGGCCAGGACGTTCGGACGGCAGTCGTCCAGCACTTGCGGAACGACTTCCCCATAACGGGCGAGAAGTCTTGCCAAGTGGATTTCCGCGTCCCGGGAGAGCTCCACGGGGGCAGTCCAGTCCAACAGAGCGCCGTCCAGCTTCCTGAAAATGGAGCGGACGCGCACGTAGGAGTTCTGAAGGTAGGGGGCCGTGTCCCCCTGGAGGGCCAGCATTTTATCCCAATTGAATACGTAGTCCGTCATCCGGTTCTGGGAGAGTTCCGCAAATTTCACGGCACCGATGCCGACGATTTCCGAAACGCGCTTCTTTTCCTCTTCCGGCATGTCCGGGCTTTTTTCCTCCACCACGCGGGCGGCCCGTTCAATGGCTTCATCCAGCACGTCCTGAAGGGAAACGGTATCCCCAGACCGCGTCTTGAAGGGCTTGCGGTCGTCGCCGAGAATGGAGCCGAACGCAATGTGGCGGTAATCCCCGTCCATGCCGCGGCGGCGCTGGGCGGAGAAGATCTGGCGGAAATGAAGCGCCTGCGGAGCGCCTACCACGTACCAGATGGAGTCCGCGCCCCAGGTCCTGATCCGGTGGTCCAGCGTGGCCAGGTCCGTAGTGGCGTAAAGGAAACCGCCGTCCGCCTTCCGGATAATGCAGGGGTTGGCACGCCATTCACCCTTTTCCTGAACCAGGAAAGGATCTTCATTCGGAGGAACGGAACCGTCGGAAAATACGCAGATGGCTCCGTCGCTTTCGCGGGCGAGTCCGGCGGCGATCATACCGTCCACCAGCGGAGCCAGCGCATCGTTGTAAAAACTTTCCCCCAGCCAGTAGTCAAAGTGAATGTCAAGCTGGTCGTAAATCCTGGAAAGGCCGGATTTGGATACTTCCACGCAGCGTTTCCAGATGGCGAGGTTTTCTTCGTCCCCGGCCTGGAGCTTCACCAGTTCCGCCTTGCAGGTGTCCAGCAGTTCCGGCTGTTCCTTGCACATCAGGTTCACGTCCTTGTACACGCGGAGCAGTTCGTCAATGGGGTTGGCGGCCAGGGCCTGTTCATCCAGAATGTTTTTCCAGCCCCACAAGATCATGCCGAACTGGGTTCCCCAGTCGCCGATGTGGTTGTCCGTAATGACCTTGTGGCCTACAAAGCGGGCTACGCGGGAGAGGGCGTCGCCGATGATGGTGGAACGGATGTGGCCCACGTGCATCGGCTTGGCGACGTTGGGCGCGGAAAAGTCGATCACGATCGTTTTGGGATTCTGCACCTGCTCCACGCCCAGCCGTTCGTCCGCCAGCATGGCAAGCAGCCGCGAGGCGTAAAATTCCGGCTTGATGCGGAAATTGATGAAGCCCGGTCCGGCGATTTCCAGGGAGCAGACATCGTCCTCCCCCGCCTGGTCGACCACCTGCTGGGCGAGCGCGCGGGGATTCGTTCGGCACTGCTTGGCCAGAACCATGGCGGCGTTGCTCTGGTAGTCCCCGAAGCGCAAGTCCGCGGACGGGGCCACGGTGGCGCGAAAATCGGCGGGAAGGTCCGCCCCCAATACCGCCTTCAATGCGGCCGATAACTTTTCTTCAAGTATTCCGGGTATGGTCATGTCTGCTCAGATGAACGGACATTCCACCTCCATAGTCAAGGCGCAACTGTCATCAAGACATATCTTTTCCAGTAAAAACAACACGTCGCGGCACTCGCCCCGGCCATCCGGCCGATCCGGGCATGAAACGTCCAAACCAGCCTGTTTTCTCAGATCCTTTTAAAAGGACCTCATTCTGGAAGATTTCAGCCAGTCCTCCAGTTTTTTGGAGGCCTTTGCCTCCCTGTTCACGTTGCCTTCCGGCGCGGCCTTCGGCGAAAAGGCCCTTGCCAGAACCCATGCCAGTTTGTTTTTTACGTTCATCATGTTTTTCTATCAGGTTTGAACCCCTCGGAACAGAGACCGTTCAGTGAGGAACCGCACCGTTCCCGCGGGGAATGGCGCCTACTTACTGTACAAGATACATTTACAGCAATAGAAAAAATTCCTTCTTTTGTCATACTTATGACGATAAGCAGGAGAAGAATAACAACCGCTAATCAAGAGATGATTCCAGCAGACGGCTTTCCCTGGCGATCTCCTTGCTGAACGGCTTGCCTATCTTTTTCATTTCCGCTTCCACCCTCCGGTGTGACGAATTGCCCTCCATCATGTCGTCCACGGAACGCTTCAGGGAAGCCAGGTTGGACGTGTAAAGCTTCCGGCGGTCCGCCGTACGGGACTGGAGAACGCCCTTCCGGTCAAAGAGGACCAGAACGGTATAAACGTCTCCATTTTTGCCTCCGGCGATCAGCCCCACGCCAAACAGGGGGATATTGCCCACCAGATTGTTTTTCGCCTTCCGGTAGCGGTACGTCCACAACACTCCCTTTTCCATCTCCAGCACGTCGGAAGGCTGCCCCAGTGCCTCGTAAACGTCGGCCTTGGCGGCCCTGCCCGGCTTCAGTCCTTCATAGCTTGAAGCGGAAGCCACCGCCTTGTTCCCGTAAGTCACGGAACAGGCCGCCAGCACCAGGCCGGCGGCGGCCACGCATGGAAGAACCGCGTAAAGATTTCTCATGACGGCAACGGTACGCCGTCCCGCCACCAAGTCAATCACCCGCGCAGCCATTCACAACAACATCTCCCCGGACAGCGGAAAGGCAGGAAATGCCGAGCCGCTGCCGGGACGGTCTAATTTTCCCCGAATTCGTACTTTTCCGTCTTCCAGAGGAACATCCTGCGGTACACATGGTATTCCGTCAGGCAAAGAATCGGCATCCCGATGATGCCGATGAAGGGCAGCAGCCGGAACAGGTGGCGGCACAGAAAGAGGAATACCATCAGGAAGCTTTCCCGGAATACGGTCATGTACAGGGAATAGGGGTCAATGAGTGTCCGCTTGTACAGGGATGAGGCCAGGAGAGGCCCCAGAATGGGGATGATCCCCAGAAACACCACGGCCCCGAAGGTCCACCAGGTACGCCGGGAAATGTAGGTGTCATAAATGTCCACGGACCGTTCCCCCTGGAGCACGGCCTTCCCGCACGCCGGGCATTTCTGCAACAGGGTGGGTTCCTTCAGCGGCTCCCCGCAGTAAAAGCACCTGCGGAAGCTACGCAGGGCTTCTTCATGCCTGATTCTTCCGGATTCCGGCACCACTTTCCGGAGACGGGAATACCCGAGCCAGTTCAGGGCGCGGGGAAAGGGATTCGGCGCTCCGCATTTGGGACAGTGGAGGCCGCAGGGATACATCACGGTACCGCATTCCGGACACACGATGCGGTGCCTGTATTCCCTTCTCTTGCAGAAATGGAACATGGCCCACATGCCCGCGCCGCCCAGAATGGCCAGGAGAATCACCACCCCGGGATACAGGAGGGAATACGCCACCAGGTACTCCGACCAGGAATGGTCCGAATGATGCACGAGGGATTCCGGCCGTATGGGATTCTGCTCCACGTCGGGAAGCTGGCTCACATATCTTTCCCCCATGTCCCTCAGCGGCCCCGCGGGCAGCCATTGTTGTATGGGATAGGGTTCTCTCATGATCGGATGTGCATACGGTGCTCACATTACAGACAGGATTCCCCCACGGTTTCCGTCAAAAAAGCCTGCGTCATTCATCGTAAGGCCACGGTCCGGAAACATGGAGAAAAAAGTCAGCCATTGCCGGAAAATTCCGGCGGCGGACGGAAGCCGCACTTTTCATGAAAAGCCTTTCCATGTAACATCCGCAGCCATGCCGACACTCCGCCAAGCCACGAAAGACGACATCATGCTCATCCACGAACTGGCACAGCAGGCTTTTCCCGCCACTTACCGGGACCTCCTTTCCCGGGACCAGATGGAATTCATGATGGACTGGATGTATTCCCCCGCCAACCTGCTCAAGCAGATGGAGGAAGGGCACGTGTACTTCATCGCCATTCATGAAGGGGAACACTGCGGTTACCTTTCCGTTCAGCCGGAGGGACCGGGCGTCTTCCATCTGCAGAAGATTTACGTGCTGCCCGGCTTCCAGGGAAAGCACATCGGCAGCTATCTGTTCCGCCAGGCAGTCAGCTACATCAGGAGCATCCATCCCGCGCCCTGCCAGATGCGCCTGAACGTCAACAGATACAACACCAGAGCCGTCGAATTTTACAACCGTATGGGAATGAAGGAAGTGGAGCGCGGAGACTTCCACATCGGCCACGGCTATTACATGACGGACTACATCATGGGCCTGGACATTGCCTGAGCACTCCGGCACAAGAAACCCGCACTTCTGGACGGATGCATGTTCCCTGCTTGACTCTCAATGGAAAATGTTCCATCATTCTTTCATATGAGAACCCTGACCACTCTTTTTCTTGCCGGAACCCTGGCCGCCGTTACGGCGCCAGCATACATCCATGCGGCGGAAACCGGCAAGGGGGTCAAAGTCACTTACCCTGCCTTTGACGACAGCAAGTACATCCACGGCCCGAAAATCACAGCTTCCAGCCTGAAAGGGAAAGTCGTCTTTTTTGAATACTGGGGCATCAACTGCCCGCCATGCATCGCCAGCATGCCGCACCTTCAGGAACTCCAGGATAAATACCAGTCCAAGGGGTTCACCGTCGTTGGAAGCCACAGGCAGGGACTTTCCCCCAGGGTGAAGCAGTTTCTGGAAGAAAAGAATATTTCCTTCCCCGTTTACCAGGGACTGGACATCCCGGCAGCCTCATGTCCGGGCGGACTGCCCCACGCCGTTCTGATCGGGGCCAATGGAAAAGTCGTTGCCAAGGGATACCCGCCCGAACTTTACGACCTGGTTAAAAAGGAAGTGCTCAAGGCGGAGCGCGGTCTTCCCATTCTGGAAGACGTGGAGCTGAACAAGTACAAATCACTGGCAAAAACGGTCGTCTCCAACGGCAACAACATCGAATCCAAAATCACTCCCCTCCGAAAAAAGACGGACGACGAGGAAGCACAGGCCGTGTGCGCCGCCTTTGACGACTGGCTGGGGGATGCCAAGGACATGGTGCAGGCCCAAATCAGCACCAACCCTCTGGAAGCGGTCTCTGCCATCACGCGCCTGAAAACCGCCGTGCCATCCGTCAAGGAATTCGATGAAGCCCTGGCAACGCTGAAAGCCAACAAGGATCTGCCCAAGCTGGCGGATATCAATAAAAAGATCTCTGCCTTGGAGCAGCGCAAGGCCAAAGGGCGCAAAATAGCGGAAGCGGACCTTAAATCCCTGACGCAGGCCGTGGACAAATTCACGGAGTCCGACAACGAAGCCACGCAGACCGTGGCATCCAGCCTGAAAAAATCTCTTTCAGCTCTGGCTACTCCCACCTCTGACGAGAAATAACTCTTCCGCCGGACAGTCCGATTTCCAATACAAACAGGCGTTCACGAACGCCTGTTTCTTTTTGATCCGAAAGTTTTATTCTTCTTACCGCCGGATAAAACGTCGGGAGCCGAAAGAACCGAACAAGTTTTCCGGACAAAAGAGGAAAGCGCCTGGTCATCGTCCAGTTCCATCATCAGGAAATGTGGTTTGGCTCCAGGATAGGGACTGCCCTGCTCTTGTTCCGGAAGCATCTCCAGCCCCGGAACCGTCACCTTTACAAACAACTGGTTGTCGCATACCAGACCGAAATATTTCCGGTCACAGTACAGACCGTATTCTCCAAACATTTTTTTGAAGGAAATCTCCCCTGCATGCCGGAGCTGGAAACAAACATACTCTACAAAATCCGGAGACGAGGCCATGCCTTATATTCCCATATACACGGCCTTCCCTGCAAGCTGTAAACGAACATCTTTTGTCTCCATGATGCCTTTTATGGAATCCGTTCCGCCATCACTCGTTTTCAATCCTGTCGCGATTCGGGAACCTTTCGCGGAAAAACCGTCCCTGCCGCCTTCCCCTCAAACCGCTGCAAATCCGTTCTTATCCCGTTCACGAGTGCTGGGGCACCTCTTTCCCTGCCGCTTTGAACTCATGTGGAACATAAAACAGGCTTTACAGCAAAAAATTTTCAAGATACTTTACGCCCACGCTTTTTTGCATGGAGAGATGGCAGAGCGGTTTAATGCAGCGGTCTTGAAAACCGCCGTGGGGAAACCCACCGTGGGTTCGAATCCCACTCTCTCCGCCAACAGTTTAAGTAAGAAAACCTACGTAAACCTTGATATCGTAGGGGATTATGAATAAGGTTCGCGTAGGTTTTCTTACGCGAACCTTATTACAAAACCATTACAGAAGATATTACAGGTATGAGTAAGCCTTTTTACAAGGGGCGTCTGTCCATCAACAAGGAAAAATCCTCCCCCTATTGGATGGTGACATTTCAGGGGCCGGACGGCAAGATGAAGCGCCGTTCCACGAAAGTTCCTGTGAATGGCGGAGAATTTGAAGGAGACCGGATCACGGCCAAACTGGCGGAACGTATCGCCTACCAGCGGGGCGTGCAGATAGCCTGCGCGGAAGCGGAAAACCATCAATCATACAACAACACCTCCGTTCGTGCCTGGTGTGACGGATTTGTAGGGCGCAAGGCGGCTCTTGTCTCCGAGCAGACGGCCTACAACGCTAGAACCGCCTGCAAGCATTTTTACGAGTATCTGGGAGCGCGGGCGAATGCTCCGCTTCGCCTGATCACCAAGGCAGACATCAAGGGGTTTGTGGCTGCACGCCGCGAGCTGGTGCGGCAGAAGACTGTGTACAAAGATATGTCCGTTCTTTCCCAGGCATTCGCCGACGCCGTGGATTCCGAAGTGATTGACCGCAATCCGTGCACCGGCGTTTCCATTCCCCCGGACCGCGCCGGGGAAAAGCTGCACAAGGAAGCCTTCACCATTGACGAGATCCGCTACATGATTGAACACTTCCCTCCCCTGTGGAGTTCCGCTGTGCGTTGCTCGTTTGAGACCTTCGGGCAGCGGCTGGGGGATATTCTACGCCTCAACTGGAATCAGTTTGACTGGGAGCGCCGCGTCGTGCGCTTTGACACTGGGAAGACGGGGCGCTGGATGGATCAGCCCATGAGGGAGGGCTTTTACCAGTGGGCGCTCGCCCGCTGGAAGGAAGCCGGGGAACCGGCGGACGAACTGCTTCACGCGCCCCTTCTGGCCCTGGGGGATGGAGCTTCCGCCCAGTTCGGATTGTTATTGAGAACGCACGGCATCGGCGTGGTGCACGGCGCTGCCGGCGGCCGCAGACGGAGGATGAACAGCAAGTCCTTCCACAGCATCAGGGCCACGGCGGCCACGTTGTTGCAGGCTTCCGGCGTTTCCCAGGGGCTGGCCATGGAGCTGGTGGGACATGATTCATCCGCCGTGCATGCGGTTTATATCCGTCCTTCCGCGGACCAGCTACGTTCTGCAGCCGAATCCCTGCCGGAACTTTAAACACAAAAAGCCCTGCTCCCAGCTCAGGAACAGGGCTTGCAGGTGAAAAAAATACTGGCTCTACGCCCCCATCAGGCGCATGTACTTGGCTCTCACCTCGGCAAAGCGCGGATTGTCACAGTCGTGGAATGCTGCGTAATCCGGGTGTTCCGGGTCGTGCATCATGCGCTGGGCCTCCCCGCGGGCCTGCTGTTCCTGGCGTCCGGGCGGCACGGGAAGGGCCGGCTCATCCAGCAACCTGCCAACCGCATCCAGAATCTTGTACATGGCCGGGTGGTCGGCAATGCCCATCTCGCTGAACACGCTCTGATCAACCCCGGCCATGCGGCACAGGCGGCCAGCCATCTGGACGGCCCGCATCTGGCGCGAGTCGCTATCCCGGCCCCATTCGCCATCCAGTTGCTTCCATGCCTCGTTCATGGCTGCTTCCTGGGCCTGCTGTTCTTCTGCCGCCTTGGCCGCCATGCGGGAATCCATATCCTTGATAAACGCAGAAAGTCCCTCAACGGGCAGCCCGTGGGTCTTGCCTGTCTCAGTCAGCAAATTGCGCAGCGTCTCGTCGCCGGAAAACGACTCGTCAAAAGCCAGCACGTAATCCTCCTGGGCGGGAGGAGCGTCCTTCGGTGCAGCCGGATCCGCGGGGGGAGGATCTGCAGGCGGATTGCCGGGCGTCGGATCTGGATTCGGGGCCGGTTCAGCCAGACTGGGACGGCCGGGCGCAGCAGGAGGGGCAGGAACTCCTCCACCCCCACCTCCGCCTCCATTCTCAGGAGCCTCATCAAACAGGAATCGGTTATGGTACAACTTAAATAAATTCATAGTGGTTATTCTGTGGTTTCTTCTTCTGGTTCGTGGTTATTGCCAATAACCGCTTCGATGAACAAAATCACCTCGCGGTAGGCATCTCGACGCATGGCGTCAAGGGGATCGTAGGAACCGGCCTTCCCCTGGAAACAGGGGAGGTCGGTCTGGAAATGTCTCTTCAACTCCGTCAGGACCTCCGGATTCCTGAAAGCATCCCGGAAAACCCTTCTGCGGCGTTTCATGATCTGTTCGTACTCTGCTTCCGTCTTCATGATGCTTGTAAAGCCTGCTGTGCCTGGGCGTTATTCCTATTTGCTACGGAGGACTGTTCCGCCAGCATCGCCTGCAGGGCGGCTTCCTGCTGCTGTTTTCTCTCGTCCTCCTTCTTCTTCAGCTCTTCCTCCGTCGCCTTGCACTCCATCGGAGCGCCCTTGGAATCGTAAATCAATTCCCCCGCCTTATTGAGATTCACAATATCCAGCAACTCCGGCCGCCCGGTCAGCTGTGACAAAGTGCCAATGGACTCAAGAGCCGTCATCAGGCCGTCCGTCTGCGTCCGGGCAATCGCCTGGGCAATCTTGCCCATGAACAGCACTTGAGGTACAGCCAATCTGGTGGGCGCTCCCCTCCGGTTAACCTCAAACACCCCCGGCACCGGATCCGGCATCTTCCCTGCCCGGTACAGCAAGGCCATAATACGTTGGCACATCGCCCGGAAATCAGACACAAACAGTGTAAAAGAAGGGGTAAATCCAAGAACCTTCTCGGCTTCCCGGGCCGCCACCTCCGTGGCCGTCATCTGGCGGTCAATACGGGAAACGGTCTCCAGCATGGGAACGTAAAAAGCCTCTTCAATCTTGGCGTACAGGCCGCGCAGATACTCAAGACCAATATCATACTGCCCCTGCGTCCCCCACTCTTGGGGAAGTTTGAGGGAAGCCGCCTTCTCGGAAATAACTGTCTGTCCTCCAGCCCTCAAATCCACGTCTCCGTACTGCTCGGCCAGCAGGAAAAGCCTCGGATACGCTTTCACCTGCCCCAGCGTATAAAGAATCTTCTCCATATCAATAGCCATGCGGATGGTACGCCGGGCGTGCCATGCCGGACTCACCCCATAAGGACTATCGCCCCAGCGCAGGAAACGTGTCACCAGGAACGGAAACTCGTAAAAACCGCTCTCAAACACAATCCTCTTATCGTCCAGGGAAACAATCACATCCTGCCATGGCCTCTTCTTGGCTGGCAGATTATTGGAAAGCAGCCTGCCCTTCGGATTGGGAAGCACGCACTGCACAAACTCGAAAGAATCCGTGTACCGTCGCTTTTGGTCTTTCAAGGCTCTCCTGACCTTGGGCCCCAGCGCTTCTTCTCCCCACTTCTGCGCGGCTTGGTGGGCGGTTAGCCTGAACCAGCGCACCAATGTGTCCACATCTCCGGACTCCGACTCCGCAATGGCATAAGTGCCCGTGGGAATGTGCCGGAAAATCAGCTGCTTGTTAAGACTCATCTCGGCGAACATGCAGCCGGTCCCCGTCAGGCATCGGTCCAGGTAAACCTCGTGCATGACGCTGTAGAAATTGGAAACGGCAAGTTCCCTCTCCTTCACTTCCGTAGCCTTGCTGTACCAGTCATTCAGTAGCTGATTCCCATCCTTCTGATACCCGACAGGGCGCAACGTGAACCAGCGCCTGTCCAATGGCGTGATGTACGTCAGGTGGGCGGACGCCAGCTTTTTCAGGCAGGTATTGGCAACATCGCTATGCTCCAGGCCGCCGCCGTTATCCGGTACGCTGTCTGGATGGGCATTGCCCGTAGCCCTGGGCATGATGATGCGGCGCATCTCGTCCCAGCCGCCTTCAAAAGCAGCGCGTTCCGTGCGCAGATTCTCTGCCAGTGCAATATAATCGCGTACCTCCATGACTGTTATCCCAGGGTTTTGCGCAGCGTGGAAAGGCCGCCGGACAAATTCGGATTATTCACCGTGTCAGACAACTTCAATCTTCGCTTGCTCTTGGTCTGCACATCCTCGGACGCGTCGGAAACGGACATCTCCGTAGCCGTCGGATTCAAAGGCTCTTCCACCACCGGCGGGGCCGGAGCCTGCGTGACTTTTGGTTTGAAAATAGATCCCATGATAATATTACTGGTTGAGGGTGTAGGCGTCCACGCCTTGTGCAATAGCGCGGGCAATGGCGCCGGGGGTGTCGCGCAACACGGAAGCGTCTCCAGGGTTGGTCAGAAAGCCACACTCCACCAGCACGGCGGGCGGCACGGTCTTACGAAGCACATAGAGGCTGGACTTATTGGGCCGGCAGGAGCGGTCAGGGCGTGCCTGAACATGGTCAGTGCGGCCCGGCATGAGCTTGCAGAGAGGCCCGGCAATGGCTTTGGCCAATGCTTTGCCCCGCGCAGAATCCGTGTAAGAACCGTCGCCGTGGTAATTGCGGTGGTGGCAGACGTGCGCCCCGCAGGCTGTGGCAGAATCCGAAGAATCACAGTGAAGGGAAATGGAAATGTCGAAGCATCCGGTATTGATGACCCTGACGGTATGGGCAAGGTCATCGTCGTTGTCCATACGGGGGAAGTCGATGATTTCCACGTTGTGCCCTTGGGCTCTCAGCATGGGGGCCAGATGGTCGGCGATAGTTTTGGCCGTGGCGTGTTCTTCCAGGCCGTTGCCGCGGGAGCCGGTATTGTTGGCATGTCCGATGTCTAAAGCGATATTCATTTGTTCAGGTATTGGTTAATAAGGTGTTCTGGTACGTCGTACTCCGCGTAGATGCTGTTGAGGTGCCATTCTTCGTGCTGGGCCTTGTAAGCTGAACGCTGCTTCCTGCTGGGCAGGATGTGCATTTCCTGCTTGCGTCCGGGAGTGTTGATAACGAGAAGGTAAAGGTATTGTTCCGGCATGGTTAATTAAGTTATAAACTATTTCCTGTAGAACTGGTTAGAACTGGTAAGAAAAACTTTACAGTTGGGGTTAGTTTTCGTCGTCAATGAGGGCTTTGTTGGCCGCTTTGGCGAGGTCGCAGTTTTTGCAGTTGCTGATGAGCTGCATGGTGAGTTCCCTGATTTGGCGGTCGCGGGCGTCGATGATGTCGTCTTTCCGCTTGAGCAGTTTGATGGTGTAACTGACGGCGTAGACAAGGACGCCGAAGCCTCCGAGGGATCCGACTGCCGATACCCAGCCTTCGAGTTCCGTTGTGGCCGGAACGGTGGCAAGTATGGAGCCGACAATGTAGGAGGCACGCGAGATGTTATCCATGTGCAGGGGTTATTTTTCCTGTTTGATGACGACGGGGGCTTGTTCCGCGGAGGCCGGAGGTTCCGGTGCATTCTGGCGGTAGGTGATGCTCTGGCCGTTTTTGTCCAGGACGAGGCAGGAGCCGTCTTTGCAGATTTCCGTATGATCAGGCGTGATGGTGACGTCATGCCCGCATCCAGCAAGGGAGGATGAGATGCCAAGAACAGCCAATCCGGCGACAATGATGGAGGCTGCCCAATAGAGGGCTTTCTTCCAGCCGGACGTTTCTGACGCCTTGACGCCGAGGTAGTCCTTCACGTCCTTAAGCGCGTGCTTGCCGATGATGGGGAGGGCAGTATTTGCTACTGCAATCCATCCTTTCTGTTCGTTTTCGGTCAGGTCTGGCCAGTGAGGGATTGGCGTGTTGGACTCATTATGTGCCTGGGCTGCATAGTACATGTGCATTTCCCTGGCGATAGCCTCGGCGTGATTGCATTGATTATTAGTAGTCATATGGTTATGGTTGTTTGGTGAAGTGTTTGAAAAACGCCACGGAGGCGGAATCCGTGATCACAAAAACCGGGTAGTCGCGGGAAGTGAACACCCTGCGCCCTCCTTGGGGATTGACGGCCTCAACATCAAGCGCAACCTCGTCCCGTTGCCCGGTGGGGGTGTAAGGATCATCCTCACTGTAGATCGTCGCCGTCATCAGATGCGCCCACACCTGAGACGCCTGCCACGGCTCGGCCAGCCCTACCAGCGCGGCCACAACGGCGGCCATGGCCGGGGCTTGATCGGCGGGGATCTCGTCCTGCGTATAGCGGTCCGTGCGGATGTAACCCTCCGCATCCCGGTACACGGCGGTCATCGTAAACTCCTCCCACACTCCGGGCCGGGGAAACTGAATTTGTAATTGTCTTTCACTCATAACTCTAACTGGCCTGAATCAAACTGCACCACTCTCCCACAACAGTCCCTCCATAATACCGGGGAGCATGGACTCCCATAGCCGCATGCCATCCTGTCTTTGCCAGAGACAATCTATTATTGGATAGTACCCCACGATAGGAACTCCCTTCAAACGTCTCCGGCAAAACCTTATAGGAAACAAGACGGCCAACCTTCTTATCAAAACCAACCAGCCATACCCCGGAAAACTCACTCGTCATGGACAAGGCCACCCCCCGCAACGCAAGACTGTCAGGAACTGAAGAGCGATACTCGGTATTGACGAGACTGTTGGAACCACGATCCCACCAGAACATGCGGACAAACACGCTGCACTGAGCATTGGCCGGACGGCCAATCTGAACATCAACCCAATACCTCATATAATCCGCGGGCGTGACAAACGGATCTCCATCCAGGCTCGCGTAATCCGCATTGAAAGCAACATTGCCGATGGCGATGGAATCGAAACACCGTCCAAACCCCAAACCGCAGGACATCGGAAAATAGCAACTCGTCAAGCTGTCGTAATCGAAATTGAAATAGTCAGGACTGATCTGGGAAAACTCGGCCGTGGCTACTGTCCATGCCGGCATATTATCTCTGTTGGCAGCCCACCAAAAACGGTCCAGAAGCACGCCAAAGGGAACAGGGTTGGGAGACTTGAAATAAGTCCTCAACGGAGAAAACTCCATCTCCTGAAGAAGCTGCACCTCGCGGAATCTGGCCGCCTGCGTATCCATGGATGGCGCTACGGGAATATTAATCCCCCCGTTGGCGTTGATCACGGCGGCCGTGGTCAGCCCTCCGGCCAGCGTCATGTTCCCGGCAGCGTCTACTTGAGGAATGGCGTCCAGGGCCTGCTGGGCCGCCGTGGCGGCACTGGCCGCGCTGGTGGCGGATGTCCCGGCTCTTTCCGCTGCCGCTTCTGCTGCTGTCTGTGCCGTCTGTGCGGTAGTGCTGGCATCAGTAGCTTTTTGGACCATTCCGCCAATGGACGACTCCGCCGTTGCCTGCGCTGTTTTCACCGCCTGTACTGCTTCCGTCTCCGCCGTCCCCACGGCGGTGACAGCGGCGCTTTGGGCGCTGGCAACACTCTGCTGTGCCGTCTGCGAGGCCCTGCCTACAGCAAGCACGGAATCAGCCTGCTTGCCTTGGATAGCGGTAACGGCTTCCTCCCTGGCCGTGCTGATCGTCTGCTCCGCATTGCTGACCGTCTGCGGCCAAGTGGAGGAAATCCCCACCACCTCCGCCCTGGCATCGCTGGCGGTCTTGGCATCACGGGCGGCCTCTGCCGCGGACGTGCTGGCGGCGGACGCGGAATTGCCTGCCTCTACCTTGGAGACCGCGGCGGATCCGGCATAGCCCTCCGCCTCCTTGGCCCGTTCCGTGGCGGTGGAGGCAGCGCCGGTTGCCGTCGTGGCGGCCTGTCTCGCTGTTTCCGCGTCTGTGTGGGCGCTGGAAGCATCCTGCTGCGCCTGCTGGGCGGCGAGAGAAGCCGCCGTGTTTGAAAGCCACTGCGCCTTAATCGTCTTACCTGCCTCAATGGGAATCGCAATACCCATCACCGGAATATCGTACACCGTTGTAGCCTCGAGGGGAGCCACAGACTCCACAGCACCAATGTAACCGGAAAACAACCTCAAATCCTCACCGGACTCGTCCTGGGCATGAATGGCATAAGGCCAGCGCCCGATAGGCAGCGCCGGAAAAGTAAGCTTCAGGTAATTCTCCTGTTCGCCGTGTTCAATGGTGATAGGCAGGTCTCCCTGTTCGGTCTTCACCGCGCCCGTGAAGGAAACCCCTGTCACCGGAAAAGGAGACTGTGTCACATCCTCACGCAACAGCCAGCCAATGCGTTTCGCATAGCCGGCGGTCGTGGACAAATGGCGTGTAATCCCCAAAAAATTAAGCATGCCTCCTTCATGAGGCAAAACCGGAAAAACCTCAAGTTGGCGAGTGTCACTACTTTTTGCCGGACTTCACGGGAGGATCAAAAGGCAGGGATGCCAAAAGACTCATAAAGTTCTCTCCTGCATCTACTTCCATCTTCTGTGGCGTGTAAGCTCCATCCATCTTATTGAGCTCAGAAATGGCTGCAATTTTTGACGGCATCTTGAATTTCATGCCATCTTCGCCACAGGAATACTCCTGACAAAGCTCTGACGATTTATCAATATCACCGATGGGAGTCATCACAACACGGGAAAGCCACTCCATGCGCTGCTGCTTGGTCAGCACTGTGGATTTATCCAACTGCTTGTTCAACTCGTCGGTCATCCGCACAACTACATCATCTTTGGACAATCTGTAGGCCGCCTTATTTGCCGCATCAGTGCTTAAATCCTTGCGATTGTACGCCTTGCGGTATGCGTCCGCCTTGGACAATTTTGCTTCCACCACAAGCCGTGCAAACTCCTTCTTCTTCTCCGTTGCCTTGGATTTGTTACCCTCTCTCTTCATACCAATATTTTACCCTCCTGTTTTTCGGCGTGTCGAGTTGCTGAGTGTCACTACTTTTTGCCTGCTGCCTCAACCTGCTGGCTTTGAATCCTCTAAACTCTCCAAAAAATCACGCCCCTGCCTGCTGATGTAAAACACACAGGGGCGTGATCCGGTCCTGGTCACGTCGCCAGTCTGAACCAAATAAGCCAGCCGATGGGACACATTGCTTGGATCCAGATGGCATCTGGCGGCAATCTCCCGTGACATCCTGCCCGGATGGTCCCGGATTTCCATCAGGATCAGCAACTGGGAAGGACTCACCTTTCGATTGATGATGTTCCGTAGTAGGTTCTTGTGTTCTGCGCTCATACTTCACCTCCCAATCCCATTTCTTCTCTCAATGCTCGAATCTCCGCTGCGGCGGTGTCAGTGTCCACGACGGGCCCTTCCGGCTGCTGGGGTTCCGGTTCGGGCTTCGGCATCTTGCGAGCGGCTGCGGGCTTCCATCGCGTCTCTTTGGCCCACCTATCGGCATGCGTCAAAACGTCCCCGAAGCACTCCCAGAACTTCTTGCGGCTGTCCGGCCTCCAAAAAGCCTTGTCGTGCCGGTCACGAGCCAAGGGGCTGGCGTAGTAGGCCCGCAGCATCTCCATGTCCCGCGGAGTAACCCGGCCCTGTGCAGACTGGTACGCCTCAATCGCAGCGGCCTGCTCAATGGCGGTTGGCAATGTCCGAGCCCAGGACGGGTTGATGTCCAGGCATGCAGCCATGAATCTGGCAGCGCCGGGAGAAGCCCCCAGATCCGCGTGATTGTCGGCGCAACGCATCCCCCGGACGTCGTTCAGTCGTTCCCCAGCCGGGAAAGACTGGGCAGGCAGAACAGGAGCGGCGGCCGATTCTCCCCACGGTGTATTGTTCACCGTAGTAGTTTCTCCCCCTATATTCCTTTCTTCCTTTCTTTCTTTCTTCCGGTTTTGGACGTTGGCCCCTACATTGGTTCCTATTTCGGTTCCTACGTTGGTTTCTGAATTAACCGACGTAGGTTTTTCTTCGGTTTCAATGTCGGTTCCTACATTGGTTTTCTTGGGACGTCCGCCAAGCTTCCCATTTTCGCGCGCAATAACTCGCTTTCGCTCAAGAAGTTCTTGCACGCCTCCGGGGTAGCCAAAAACAACAAGGTCGTCGCCGTCGAAGTGGTATAGTTCCCCACCGTTCATGACTTCCTTGTCCATCACACCGCAGGTTTGCATCCAGCGGCGCATGCCCCAGGTCCGGCAGCCTTCGATGATGCCGCCGTTTTCCTGGGTGCAGCACCACGCCAGCAGGGCAATCCATGTAGCGCGCTGGATTGGTTCAGCCCCGATGAATTCAGGGCTGGAAAACAAGGCTGTTGGTACGTTCATGTATTCCATATATACTATATCCCTTCTTTCTCTTTTGCTTCTGCGCCAAATACAGGGGAGAGCTGTATTTTCCTGCCTTGGACAGTATTGATTTTTAGCGGCTTCTGGATGTACAAACATGCGGTCAAAAGGCTCCTTTCAGCGGCGTAGTTTGCCTCACGGAAATATCTGCTGTACCGAACTATCCGAACCCGTCCGCCAGGGAGGACATACAGTAATCCCCACCGTTCCGGCAGGTCATCTTCTGTGATGATCCCCGGCTCACAGATGTAGTATCGGCAATACCCCATACCCTTTTGAGGATAGATGCGGAACGGCTTTTTGAGGTCTGCCAAAAAATCCGCCCGGCTGGTTTTAGCCTCAACGAGGATGCTATACGATCCCTTGAAACCTATAGCGTCGGGCTGCTCGTTTGTGACGATGCAGTTCGGTTCCGCGATCGCCACCCGGCAACGTTGAGAGCCCATGAGCCAACCCTCGGCTATCTCGCATAGTTCCCGGTGCGTTCGTGGAATTAAAGATGTTGGTTTATGTGCCATATCAAAAAAGCGTCAGTTGGGGGTTGTAGATTTCATGAATACAAGAAAGACGGTCTTCCCGCGGCGGTGTCCGAACAAAGGCTCATGGCTGGCCAGCTTCAGCACATCTGCCGTGCTGACCTGATCCTCACACCACTTGAACACCAGAATGCCGCCCGGCTCCAGGACCCGGAAGCACTCCCTGAACCCGGCTTTCAAATCCTCCCGCCAGGTCTTCCGGTCCAGCTTGCCGTACTTCTTGGCCAGCCAGGATGATTCCCCGGCATGAATCAGGTGGGGAGGATCGAACACGACAAGGCGGAACGTCCCGTCGCTGAAGGGCATCTCCCGGAAGTCTCCGACGACGTCCGGCTTGATTTCCAGGGTGCGCCCGTCGCAAAGAGTATGGGATTCATTCCTCTGGTCCATGAACACCACGTCAGGATGGCGGCGGTTAAACCAGAACATTCGGGAGCCGCAGCAGGCGTCAAGCACGGCTTTCATGCCGCCATCCTCCTTTCCACGATTTGAATTCTGCGCCCGATATACCACATGACGGGCACGGCCATGCTGTTTCCCACGGCCTTATAGCGGTGACTGTCCGGGCAATCCTCGGCAGGTTTGCCCCGCCACGGTATCAGCGTCCAGTCATCCGGGAAGCCCTGCAAACGCTCGCATTCCCGCGGCGTCAGGCGGCGCACGACGAAGTGGTAAACGGGGTTGCATACTAATATCATATTGTTGCCTTGCCCGGCCTTTCCTCCTCCGCATGAGACTGTCGGCTGTACTCCATCGTAGAGCCTCATTTCCGCCCTCTGGTTTTCATAGAGTCCATAACACACGTCGGGGATCTTCCCGCCGGCCGTCAAGGTGTACATGGGGTCTCCCACGTCTCCCCAGCCTTTCCCGGTCACGTCGTTATCGCTCTGCCGTATGGCGTTGCGTATGTCCACAGGGAGACAAACGCATTGATTGACGGCTCCGCCGCCATGCCCGCTCCGCAATGTCGGAGCAACGTCAACAGCGGCGTCCCGTCCCGCGTCGTTTTGGGTAAATACCACAATCGGCGTATTTCCGCCCCCCGTGCCGTACTTGGCCGACACCGTGGAGCAGACATCACCCATTTCACGGACGCGTGAATCCTGGGCGTGATTTTCATAGACAAAAAATCCATCACGGAAACAATACTGATCGCCTGTCCATTTGTCGCCATAGCTGGCGTCAAGGGTGGGAGCCACATCGGGCACCAGATAAGCCCCCCGCTGCCTGAAAATCTCCTGGTCGCTCATGCCGACTCCTGACTTGTGGGCGTACAAGGTAGGGTGGACTCTTCCTCCATCCCAATGCGAGCCTTCAAAGCGGCTTCCAGCATTTCCGGCAGCTTCTTTCCACGCTTGGCGGCACGCCTCAAGATTCCCCGGCACGCGTTCGCCGACAGGTAATAGCGCGTCGGCACTGGCCCAGTTTCCAGCACCTGCCACAGCCAGGACAAACACACGTTTTCGTCGCTGGGGAACTCGGTGCCATTGGGCGTCAAGCACCCTCCATGCCACGGTTCTTTTTGGCCCGGACACCACACCGCTATTTGGGTGCTTCCTCCCTCCCCCTGGAGGGATGACGGGGGCGTCAGCTCCGCAAAGAGCGCCCAGGAAGCATCCAAACGCATTATCCGGCGTAGATAAGACTCCGGGGACGTTTTCCCACAGCACCCATTTAGGGGAGAAATGGTCTGCCATGCGGCAGAAGGTAAGGCAGAGGTTTCCCCGGTCGTCGGCGAGGGAGCCTCGCTTTCCGGCGACACTGAATGCCTGGCAGGGGGTTCCTCCGACCATAAGGTCAATTGCTGGTATGTTCCATTCATGGTATTTGGTCATATCGCCGAGGTTGGGAACGTCCGGGAACCGCTCGGCGAGTACGGCGGACGGAAAGGGTTCGATTTCTGAAAATGCCACGGGGTCCCATCCAAGGGATGCCCACGCCACGGAGGCGGCTTCAATGCCGGAGCAAACGGAAAGGTATTTCATTCTCCCTCCTTTCCCGGCTCCCAGTTACTAGGTATTTCATCATCAATTCCTGGGCAATCATAACAAGGGGAACCAGATTTGGTGTCACGATGAAGGTGCATGCAGTTGTTGCAATTTCTCTCTTTTAAAGGCACCCACGCCCTGCACGCGGCCCGCTTCTGCCGGACGCATGCAATGATGCCTTTGATGTTAAACTCATTCCAAACAAGTTCTCTTACGGGGAACACTACTTCACCATATCTGGCTCCATGTCTCTCCCACGCTCTGCGCCGTATGGTATCAATGGCCATCCTCAACCGGCCTTTCTCAAATCCATACTCAAAAGAAGCTTCCTGTTCAGGCGTCATCTTCATTTTCGGCCTCCTGTTCTATTTCTTCGATTTTAAAATCTTCGCAGGCATTTGCATCTCCATCTCGATCATTTAAATAATTGAGGCTGTGACTGCACCAGCAACATCCATCAAACTGACTCCAATAGGTGCATTCAATGCAGGTTTTCATTGCCTTAATCATTTCCTCGGTAAAAGTCTTTAATTAAACTATCTATAATATCTAAAGCATCTGACACATAGCTTTTTGCGTTATTAAGTCTGGAATCATAATAACTTCCAATAGTTGATTCAACATCCTTCAAATCTTCACGAATTGAAATCAGATCAGATATTGTTAATCTCATTTCATTCTCCTTTCCAGCATCTCCGCTTGCTCGTCAGTGATGTACTGCCAGGACTGCGGCGGACGGGTCATGCCGATGGCAGAGAGCGGCACGGCGGCGGGCAGCCTCACGGGCTTTCTCACAAGCCAGCCATAACAAGGGGCATAGTTCATAAGATGATCTTTTTCAACCCGCGCCTGCGAGACAACCCATTCAATAACGCGGAAATCCAATAACTCGGAAACACTTGCATACCCTGAATAACGGCACTTCCCGACTATTGCGTGTTCTCCGCCTTTACCTGATTCGTAAATCCACAAAGTTATATCATCTTTTGTACTGATTTTTGGATGATTTTTCCTAAGCTCAATAGTTTTTTTACCATCCAAGATAAGCCCGGAGAAAGGCTGCCTGACGGATAAGAGGATGTTAATCATTGTTCCCTCCTTTCAAACACGATTTCCACCTGTCCGGCTTTTGCCAGGTCGTGAACCCGGTCAATCCCGGCACAATCCAGCGTCCGGTCGTCAATGCCCATGGCCTTACAGGCTCCATCCAGGTACGCCTTGCAGCGGGCAAGGCAGTTGTCCGCATCCGGGCGCGGTCCCTTGTAATACCAGATCACCCGGTAATGCGTGGGGACCATCCTGCGGCTATTCAGGGCTTCGTAGGTTCGGCCCCAGGCTATGTTCCGGGCGCGGCTCTTGGCAGCCGTCTTCTTGTAGCTGGCCACAATGGCCCCCCTCTGCGTGAGGGGAACCTTGGCGTTAGGAGACAGGCAGCGCGGCGTGTGAGGCAAGGTAATGGTCAGCGTGGTCATCATGCCGCACCTCCTTCCAATTTGCGTTCCCAACGCGGGATGCGGTAATACCGCGGCAGAACCACGGCCCCCGGATAAATCCCCGTCGCCACGCACTCGGCGAACTGGCGCAGGGCGGCCATATACTGCCCCCGGTAATGCTCCAGGGCCTCCTGGTCCATCCGGACCTCGGAAATGCAGTAAGGGGCCACAGACTCCATAAATTCGAACATGAAATCACGGCGTATGCCAAAGATCGCCTCATACAAATCGCAGTACAAGGCAGCCTGCCAGCCGTAACCGTAGCGGGCCATGTCTCTATCAATCAGGCCGGAATCTTCCACGGGCGTGGAGGTCGTCTTCATGTCGATGATCGGCAAATCGATATCATGGGGCAGAATGTCAATCATGCCCGTGATCGTGATCGGAACCGGCGGCTTGTCCGGTGCATATTCAATGAGCAGCGTTTTGTACATCGCCACTTGGGATTCAAACGATTCCCCCAGCACCAAGCCGTGTTCCGTCTTCAAATAGTCATTGAAAATCCCCACGGCCTTCTGTGCTTCGGCGTATTCTTCCGGCGTCAACACGGCTCCCCCACGGTCGGCAAACGCCGCCCAGCGAGCTGCTTGCCCGTCGTCCTGCTTTGTCTTGGACACGGAGCCGTTCTTGTTCACCCCCGGTTGCCATTCCTCCACCAGATAGGAGTTCTGGAACTGCTCCGGCGTCAGGGCCAGACAATCCACCAAACTGCCAAACCGGAACCCCAGGGAAACCTTCTCAATTCCTTCATCCTGCCGGTACTTCCATTTATAGGGATTCCGGGCAAAATCCATCAGCATGGACTTGGAAACGCAATGAGGAATACCCTTCTTGGAATCGTGGTACGCCTGGGGGTTATCCACCCGGCCATAAGCCACGCCGGAAGCTGTAAAACCCGATAAATCTAAAACATTCACGGTTAAATGTCCTTTCTATCTTGTGCGCTTACTTCCCGGAGGCTCCCACCCAGGCAATCACCTGGTTGAAATTCGCTACCAGCCATTCCAGCGTCTTGGGAGGAAACGTCTCTTCCCGGCTGGCTCCCTGCACGTAGTAAATCTGCTGGCTCTGACAGAACTTCACCACCTGAGGCATGCTCACGCCATGGGCTTGCAGCAGCTTTTCCAGGTCCGCCACGCTCACAGACGTTTCCGGTTCCAGCTTCAAATCGGCAGCAGGAGGGGGAGAGGAAACCACTTCCGGCTCGATGGGCTTTTCTTCTTGCTTGGGAGCCGCCGCCACTGGCGGAGGAACTGCCGCCCCGGCGAGAGGATTGCCGGCCTTCGGTTTCTGCGTTCCGGAATCCGGAGTAGCATTCCGCATTTCTCGTCCGTCTTCCACCTCACCATCGGAAATAATCGTGTCGGTCAGGTGGGAATAAAGCCATGCCTTGGCCTTGCGTTCCGCCTTGCCAATGATGGCATCCTGGCTCATTCCGTTATTCACACGAATACAGAACTCAAGAGTCTCGGAATCCGGAACACCCTTGAACTCCCAGCTCATATCTACTCTCACCAATCCTTCCCGTTCAATCTTCTGGTACTCTTTACCTTGCTTGCTGATGCCGGAAGTGGAGGACTCTTTGATTTCGGCGGGATGATAGACCATCTTCAAATTGGTCAGGCCATCCAGATTTTTCAGCAGGTAGGTCATGCCTTCCTTGGTCACATACGTGCGCCCGGCAAGGATGTTCCATTGATTGCCCACCGGAGAAAGCCCCATGCAGGTGGCTACAATCAGGCATTCCCTGACCGCATCCACACCATAGGAAATGCCTTCCTTGTATTGTGTCGGCTGGCATTCATCGGTGCGGAAGCCGAGCTGGGAACCTTTCAGCTTCATGATGGATTTCATGATTTCTGGCGTCAGGGCGTCGCGCAGCCGGTTCATGGCAATGCCCATGTTGATGGCCTTTTCAAAACTGCCCTTACAGCTCAACGCCTGTTGGGCTTCCAAGGCCAGATTGTCCAGGCTGACGGCAAGCTCGGTGGACTTGGAGGGAGCCATTACTTTCTCTTGCCGCGTGGCTTCACTTGGTGTATTCATAACTCGTTACTAATTGTAATTTTGTAGGTTGCATTCGTAACAGGCCGGGGACCAGTTGGAGCTGGCCCCGGCCAACTGAATCAGTCTTCGCATTCCTCGCATCTGCACCCGGCGATTCCGAGCATGGCCGCAATGGGATTCATCCCCCTTTTCATTTTCTCTTTTTGCTGTTGTTCAAGGAACAAACGGACGCCTTCTCCCATAGTTTTTACATTGCCCTCAAAGCATTCGTTTGCTTTGAGCAAATAGCCGCAGGCTCCAGTCCATCCGTAAACTTTGGTATTCATTCCCTCGGACTGAAAAACGGCATCGGAGGCTTCGAATAAACGGCGAGTTTTTCTTTCTTCCGTGTCTTCAAAGAAGGCGGAAAAAATAGCGCACCCATCGTAACGCTTAATCAAATCAATAAGGTTATCCAGCGCGGCGTTGATTTCTTCCTTTGTGGATGCAGCAGTATCGCAGCAGCAGGCTTCGTCCGGCGTGCAGGGCTGCTCATTCTTTTCTTCGGTATTGTCCATTGTATTGGTTTTCTATTGGTTATTGTTCCTCATACCGTGAGGGCGGGACGGTTTTTCAAAACCGTCAAAAGCTTTCGGGCAGTCGGGAGTAAACCCGGAATGCGGAGACTTGCCCGCCTGGAGCTCGGCGTTGTCTATCTCCACGGCCAGCCAGAACGACAATGCCATAAACAGGCCACTGGCTGCGGCTGCCAACATTTCCAGCAACGTCTTCATTTGCTCATTCCTCCGTTTCCGTATTCCCGCAGGAGCGCTCTTCGGAACTGCTTGCCGTGCACCTTCAGCTTCCCTTGCTTACCCCAGTTCAACGTGTCGATTACATGCCCCTTGGCTTTTAGCTCGATCACCGTCTCCTTGATTTCGTCGCGGCTGGAGTCGTACATTCTGGCCAATGTTATGCAGCTTAAATATTCTGATTCAGGGTAGGTCATAGTGTTTCATTGGGTTAAAGCTCGTGCCAGCCAAGCAGCTTGAGCACATCAATCAGTTCGGGTTCCAGGTCAGTCATGGTGTCCGTCAGGGTTGGGCCCGCAGCTCTTTGCATGTGGGGAACGGCCCATTTCAAACATGGCATCATCCAAATCAGTGAGTTGTTCCCGCAACGTGGCGGCATACTCACCCGCCTGGTCCAAAGTCATCCAGCGGTCGTCTGCCCAGATAAGGCCCACTTCTTCGTCGTATTCGATAGTTGGCATATCTAATCCTCCACGTCTGCATAGGCTATATAGTCCTTCATATCCGGGCGGAGGCAGGACCCTTTCCCGACAAAAGGCGTAAAGACTTCGGGAGTCGTATTCCACAGCTTGTAGAACTTATTGGTGAGCCAAATTCTGCCCTTGGGTGTAAGATAGGGCGTTACGCTTGATTCCTTGACGCCGTTTGTTCTGGTAAAAGTTGTGATAGAAACCCGGAAATATCCCATCTCAATGCAGTGCTGATTAGGTTCGTTGTTACCCTTGCCGGTTTTGCCAAGGATACCAAGCTCTCGGAGAAGAGCGAAAAGCCGTCTTTCTCCGATAATCATTCCTGCCTGGGTAAGTAATTTTGCATAAGTCCTCACCAGTTTGCTACCTTCTGCAACCTCTACGGACTTTCCATAAATCACGTAAGGAGCATTCTTCTCTGCGTTGACTTCAAGAGCTTTTCTCTTTTGCCTTTCTTCTTTAAGGGTCGTGAGTGTTTGAATAAGAAAGTCGGGATTCTGTAAAAGCTGTTCAGGATTCATCTTGCTATTCAATTCAGCTTCCATCCGGTTGAACTCGGCAATGTAGGCTTCCTTGAATTGGGCTGCCTTCGCGCCGGTGAATCCCATGGCAAGGAAGGTGAAGCCGTCGCGAGTCATCAGAACTTCGGGAAGTTTTCGTCCCGTGGAGTCTGTATATTCACTGGGCGCAAAATTGCGCTCAGTGAAACTCGTTGAGCAATCAAGGTTTTTGACGGCTTTGAGAATATCCTTGTGAAGCTTTCCGAACTTGTCGGCCACGTCCCGGCTGGAGACGACGACCTTGCCTTCACGGACGGAGAGCCCCAGGGAAGACGGGGCGGTGATGTGATTTTGAGTGTTCATATATAAATGGTGGAGCGTTGCGCTTTCGTTCATGCCGCCGGCTTCCTGGGTTCGGGGTTACTCTTCCGGGGCTGCGGAATCTTGCTGGAAGGAGTCAGCACAAATCCCAGCCGCCGGGCTTCTTGGATAAGAAGGGACTTGATCACTTCTTTGGGGCGAACTCCCTGCTCGGCGTAGGCCAGCAGGCAATTCTTGATGCCGTCCTCCATTTTATCTAGTTTGATGATTGAGTACATGGTGAGTTGCGTTTGATGAATTCAAATTGCACCATCTGTTGACATTTTGCAAGAACTATTTACACCGTTAGATGACAAATCTTTTACATCACGCGTTGACATGTCATCAAAATGTTGTAATATCAACGCATGACGCCAACAAAAGAGGATATAAAAAAATGGATTAAAGCCTCCGGCAAATCTCGTGAATGGGTCGCGGAACAATGCGGAGTCGGTAAAAGGACGCTCGATAACTGGTTAAGTTCAGCTCGCCCCGTTCCTTCAAAAGTTATTTTGATCATTCAGCGTCTCATGGCAGAAAAGGTCTCTCCCATCCTTCCCGAGGTAGAACTTGATTTTACAGATGAAGAATGGGAGGTGATAAGTGCGGCCATGACCTCCACCCAGCAAACATTCATGGAGTTCATCAATAGTGCGTTCCGTAACGCACTCAAAGAGTTCGCAGATATAGCGCTTCAAAACGCAGCCAAAGAAAAAGAAGCAGCCCGCAAGCAGTTTGTCCCGGTGGAAACATTCCCTTCTATAGTGTCAACCAGCAACGAAAGGTACAATCTGTCCGTGATCGGCAATATCGCTGCTGGCGGATTGCAAGCTGGTGACACCATTCCTTATCACATCACCGCAAACCGCCCTCTCGGCAAGGATGAATATGTCCTGCGTGTAGAAGGAAAATCTATGGAACCCATTATCCCAGACGGGGCCCTTGTCATTATGCGTAAGCACACCATCCCACCGGTTCCCAAAGTGGGAACAATCGTGGAATACTACGATGAACGAGGAGTAACACTTAAAAAGCTGGCCCGGAAAAAGAATCCGGAAACTGGGAAGATGGACTACGTCCTGCATCCCCTCAATCCAAAATTCGGGGATATTGAACCAATGGACGGGGGCAAAATCTCCGGTGTGTATGTAGAAACCCTCGAGAAATGGGAAAAGGTGTAAATACCGAAATAATGATAAACGTGTTGCAATTTGTATCTTTTGTGGTATATTATACGCCTTTACGTTAGAATGCTTCGCCCCTTGGCCTTCGGGCCAGGGGGCTTTTTTGTTTGATAGAGATGGATACATGAGTACTCTAGCGTTGTGCGCGTTCTTCTTCTTTATTTCCTAACAACCTTTTCCGTTATTGCTTCGACTCTTACAGGAAAAGTTATAACGGTTGCTGACGGTGATACGGTTACAATTCTTGATGACGCCAAAACGCAGCACAAAATCCGCCTTTGGGGAATTGATGCTCCTGAATCGAAACAAGATTTCGGACGACGTGCTAAGCAAGCCTTGTCCGATATGATTTATCTCAAGAATGTTAGGGTGGAAATTGAAGATAAGGATAGGTATGAGCGGAAAGTCGGTAAGATATACCAAGATAAAATTTATATCAACTTGGAGATGGTTAAGAAAGGCCTTGCATGGTGGTACCGACAATACGCAAAGCAAGCAACGGATATTCAAGAAGCTGAAAAGCAAGCTCGAGTCAATAAGATAGGAATATGGTCACATGAAAATGCGATGCCACCATGGGAGTTTCGACGAATTAAGCAACAACCTACGGCAACAAAACAGAATGCAGAAATTAGATATTGGGTAACTCTATCAAGTGGGAGAGTCCATAATTCATCATGTCGGTGGTATCAAAATAGCGATGGATATTTTGAAAAGACTCCTACAGGGCCTAATTGTAAAATATGCGGTGGCTCCAAGACTCCTGCATCTGCCATAAAAAAGGAGAATGACATGTCTTCTTTTATACCTTATGCCGAACCCATATCAGACGGGAATTTTGTGCACCAACAGGATTTTATTCCAGAAGCTGAACCTATTCCTGGAGAAACGATAGTTTATGATGATAATTATGAACAACGAATGATTTCTTCTAAAAAACGTAATAAGTTAGAAAGAGAGGAAACTGATGTTATTTTAAAGAAATACATGCCTAACGCAATCAATCCGTGTGAAAGTCAGTTTTCTCCAGATAAAATAAATAGGCAACTTTTTAGTGCTAAAAATTATTGTGATAATTTAGAGAATAATGAGTATTTGAGAGATAAAGATCACAATTATACCATTAACTTTCCTACATCGAAAAACGATAATCATAATTCATCTACCGGTTTACGAACTTCATATACAGGAAATATTAAAAAAGACAAATTGCATTCAGAATTGTATTCATCAGCATATAAAGATAGTTACCCAAAAAAAGAATACTACGAACGTAAGAATTACAATCGGTTTTCTGCATGTAAATCAAAAACACCAAATTTTGTACGAGATAAAATTGGTTTTATGTTTCAAGGTTCGTTCTGGAGTGGAGCAAAAGAAATTGTCAGTATAATAGCATTGTTTTTTATCTATCTATGTTTGTTGGTAAATTTGTTTTCCAAAAGAGATAAGATAAAATGTTATATGGGAGAAGAAAATTGCTCTCAATTTTTGAGAGAGATTATCGCACGACATAAGGATTATGTGACACGATTTGTAAAAAAAATAGAAAATAAGAGATTTATAAAAAATAAGCTGATAATTATTTCTTTCATAATATCATCAATAATAATTATCTCCATTTTTAAAGGAGAAAAAACGCCGTCAATGTTCTTAAAGATACATTTTGGAGTTGGAATGTTATTTTTGATTATCGTATCTTCTTCTGTTAGAATGAAAGATATTTATTTTTATAATTTTGAAAAAGAAAATAAATTATTTATATGTTTTAATATTGATGATTTTATTAATAATCCCGCCTATTACAAAAATATTTTTGATTTTAATAAATATTGTTTTAAGAATATTGATTTTAATAAAAATATGGTGATTAAAATAGAAGAATTAATTATTTATATATGTCTATTTAGGGATGAGCGTTACTATAGCTCAAATATATATGGAGAAAAAAATGTTACAACAAAGCATCAAAGGGCAGAACAAGTATTAAAAAAATTACATTCCTTGTACAAGGAATGATAATATAGAATTATCGAAGTGGTAAACTGGAAGTATGGAAGCTTTAAAATGGAAAGTACCATCTCTGTCCATGAATTCCGTCCTCCTGAAGCCTGAGAAAGTGGTGGATATTGATGAATGGGTGAGGAAGAAAATGGAATGATAGAATGCTTTGCTCCTTAGCCTTCGGGTCATTGAAAAAAAATCAGGAGAGAGCATGGGTATTTATATATTCATAAATATATTAAATATACTTTAAGTAGTTCAAAAAAAGTAAATCCATAGGAAAAAAGGCATGTCATATAATTAAGTATAGTAAACCATGATATTAACAGCAATAAAACAATCAAAAGACAGGATAAGGATTTTTCAGGACTTTCTTCTTTATAAAATCTTATTCCTTTATTAAGGATATTTTTGATAAATGGGATAATGAGAGCAAGGAATACAAACCAAGCTAAAACAAATGTTGCACCTCCATGCTTATGAATGATGGAAGATGAGTATTGATCAATCAAACACTCACTTGTAAATACGTACAATCCACAACCGATCAAGATAATAGCAACTTGTAGCCATCTTATAGGTTTAATTGCAGTAGAATATTTTTCTTTCTTTTGTTCTACAGGTGGTCTTTGCTCAGAATCCTGCTCTCTATTTTTCCTCCTACTCAACTCCCTGATTATCCATGGAACCAGAATCCATGCGCCAATCCCTGCTCCCCACACAATCAACCCACCCAGCTGGATTCCCTCTCTTCTGAAAGCTTCATATACCCCCATCACAACCATCACGCCGAAGAACCGGGCCAGCCATAAGAACACACGGTGCGGTTTGCCGGCTCGCATGCGCTTGACGGCCAGCCAGACAAACACGGCGCAGATGACCAGGCAGAACAGGGTGGGGAAGAGGAAGGTGTCCATGGCGGAGAGAATAGGCTATCAAAAATATCCTGGCAAGCTTGTGGTGCGATGAACCATAGAAGCACAAAGAGAAAAACTAATTGAAAAAGCGGCAGGGAAGCTACACTTTTTCTGCTCCCTTGGCGAGTATTTTTTTTAGAGTTCATTCTATTTGTTGGATAGTTTTGCAAATAATTTATTTATAGATTATTATATACTATAATATATTATTATATTGCAGTATAACGTGTAATAAGTGGTTGATTTCATTGAGAATGTAGCTATAACTGTGTGCATGTCTAAGATTCATTTGCTGCTGGTCTTTTTCGCGGCTCTTGTTGCCGTTCCTGCGCAAGCCCATCCGGGGCGTCTGGATTCCCAAGGCGTTCATTGGGATCATAAATCCGGGACTTATCATCGACACAGGTAAATTTAGTTATATGAAATAACTGATGTGAACCAAGTTTTAGGCGTCATATACTGTCATTTAAATAACGATTTGTGCATTAAAACTTTCTATTTGAATAGAGATTAAAGGATTTTTACGGAAGAACAGTTTTAATATGGATGCGATTACTGAGAAAAAAACAACTATTTGTTCCTCTTTTTTTAGAAAATTTATTTTAACGAAAAAGAGGGTATCGGCTGCTTATAAATATGATGCGGATGTTCAGATTGGTTTGTATTTTTCTGATCAGGATATGAGAATTCCAAATCCAGATCCTGATCATACAAGTGTTTTGTTAGAATTATTTTTAAAACACGCTAAAGAGAATATTAGAATATATTGTAACCAGCTTGCTGGTGAAGTATATGATAGTCCAAGTGTTATTAAAATGTTGAAAAAGGTAAAAGATAAAATTAATATTCAGATTATAACTGAACGAAATATTTCTGGAGAAAACAGGGAGTTTTTAAAATACATACCTTTATCAAATATTAGATTTTTGGACAGAAAAAAGAATTATGGTGACCATTTTTGGGTAATGGATTCTAGAGCTTATCGACAGGAAAAAGACTCCGAAAAAAGAATTGCATGGGTACATACTAATGATCCTGATGGCGCCAAAGAAAGGATCATTAAATTTGATCAAATGTTTTCACAAGCAAAAGGCCCTAGTTTAGACTATTCATATAATCCGAGACATTCATATTGCCAGAACTATTTAAATCGCTCTGTTTCTTACTTAGGTGATTTTTAAATAAATATTATAATGGACAAAGGTCTTGTTATTTTATTATATCAGTTGGGTATTACCTTAAATCTGATATTTGCTTTTCATACTGTTATAGTAGGAATCGTATTATCGATTCTCAATACTATTGTCAAATCTCATAATAAAATAGTAAAAATTCCGTTTAACATTGATGAAATAAATAGCCAGTCTCTCTATCCTTCTGATTGGTTAAAATCATTTAAAGGTCAGCATCTAACATTGATGGAACTTATTGAAGGATTGAAATATAAAAATACCACAAGTTTGACGTTCGTAGGAAAAATTTTAGCTATTATATCTATTATTATTTCTACCACTATCTTGTGTTATTATTATGTAGACTTAAAATCTGGAAGAGAGATAGTACCAAGCCTTCTTCCATTATTGCTGTTGTTAATTCCGTTAGCATATTGGTTTTTATTATTGTGTATTTTATCCTTATTAAAGATATCTATGTTATTTCTTGTGAAATGTTTGACATGGTTATTCAATAGGGATTATTCTCATCAAAACATATCCTATGCGGTAAACTTACTATTAATCATTGTTTTAAATACATTATTTGTAATCATTTCTTCTATTTTAGAAAAATTTATAGAAATATTCATGGTTAATTTTTCTGGGAAAATTCGAAATTTCATTAGGAAAAATGAAATAGAGCATCTTACGCCTTGTATGAATTGTTCTCATCATTCTAAATTTGATTAATTACAGTCTTCACCGGATTCATCAGCGCAGCCCCCAAAGTGACATACTGCCCGGCAGCTTGAACCGCCTTCGGCCCCCACTTGCTGGCAACCCCTCCCACAGCGCCAAAGAATCGGCCCAGCCGGATTACCTGCTTCATGTAATCCCCGGCTTCATGGCCTCCCTCCTGTATCATCTCACCCAATTTCCAGGCGGCATTCCAGCCTGAGCGGAAATCAATCATGGCACGCCCTGCGGAACCCGTATAAACCTTGGCTCCCAGCAACTCGGAAAACATCCACTCCACGGCTTCCCCTACCAGCGGCATCCCGGCAAACGGCCCGGCCAGCGCAGCATAAAGATACCCCTGCCAACCCCGCTTCTCCCACTCCTCCTCATCGTCCTTCATGCAATCCAGCATGGCGCCGATAATCGCGTTAAACGCCCCATAGGCCAGCCACACCTTCCCGGCCTTGGACAAAGATGCCCACCGCTGCCTGGACGTCACCCCTGGGGCAAACCCGGCCCTGGCCAACCCGTAAATCGCGGCCGTCTTATTAAAATTCTCGCTCATCATGTAAAAAATGGCGCGTCCAAACGCCCCGCGGTGCAGCCCGCCAAACGACTTGTCAATCCACGTCTGGGGCTGGGCGGAATGCAGCGCATTCCTCACGGCCTGCCACGCCTCATCCCTCGCCCTCCCTTCCTCCACGCCGGCCTTCACGGCCTGCCGGAACTTGATATTCCACAGCGCGGCGGACCCCACGGCATTAAAAAACACATCCGTGTACTCAATCCCGTTCATCCCCCACACCAGCGCGGCCTCCGCCAGCGTGTAGGAAGAATCATCCCTCAGCCGGGACAACCTCTCCACGTCAACCCGGTCATTCAGCCGCGCCTGGAACTCGGCGCTCTTCAACATCTGGATCACCCCCATCTGGGCCGTCCCATTGCGCAACATCGCCATCGTGCCCAGGTAATCCAGCAACCCGATGCTCGGATCCCCGATCCACGCATTCAGCACGGCGGAACCCTGCTTCATCAGCGTCTCAAACCGGAACGCCAGAATCGCCTTCGCCTGTCCGGAATAAATCGCATTGAGCAACTTATCCAGGGAACCCACCGCCTGGCCCTGGACCACCCCGGCCCGCTCCAGCAAATCCACCCAGCGGCGCAGCCTCACAAAATCATCCTTCCCCAAATTCGCCACCAGGCTCTCCGCCACCTCCCGGCGCCGCAGCAGCCCCCGGAAATCTGCCGTAACATCCTGCGTGTAATACCAGTGATCCGTGATGTCCGTCGCCTCCCAGAACACGGAAAGCGCCCCCACGCTCGTATCCAGCCTCCGGTGGTGCTTCGTCCTCACCCTCTGCCAGCCCTGGTTGCCTCCCTTCGTGTTCGGCACGCCGGAAATCATATCCGCCGCATCCGCGTCACTCATCGCATCCAGCGCCCAGAACCGGGCCGGGAAATAATTCTCCACGCGGGGGAAGGGGACGCCCGTCACCTGCTCGTACAGCCTCCCGATCTTATCCCCCTGGGCCTTCAGCAGCTCCCGCAGCCCGTAGCCGATCGCCATCCCCTCCTCACCCACATACTCCCTCAGGGCGGCAACCACCTCCGGCGTATACCCCTGCTGCTTCATCATCTCCCGGTAACTCTCCTGCTCGGACTGCAGCACCAGGTACAGGGCATTATCCCGGCTCAGCACCAGCGGGGAACCCTCCTCGCCCTTGAAAGACACGTTCGCCGTCACATACTTCCGGTAGCGCGGCCTCTTCCCCTCGGCCTTCGCCCGGGCCGCGGCATCCTCATGCTCCTTCAGGCGGGCCAGCAAAACATCCAGCGTCTCTTCGGAAAAAAACTCCATCCCCTCCTCCCAGCGCTTCCGGACAAACTCCCTCCTCTGCCGGGCATCCATCTCCCGCACCTCGCGGGCCTGCTCCAAAGTCAGCTGGGCCGTCTGCGTAACCCACCCATTCAGCCGGATCCCCGTATCATGGCTCGTCTTGAACCATGCCACCCAGCCGGCCATATTGCCAGCCTTCCGGGCCTTCATCACCTTCTCCGTAAGATGCCTCTCATACAAATCCTGCACGGCCGCCGCCCGCAGCCCGCGGGCATCCCTCATCTGCTGGAACGCATTCGTCAGCCGGCTGCGCATATCGGCCGTGAACTCCTGCAGGGCGGGCATCTTCCCCATGCGCGTCAGCAGCTGGTCCATATTCTCCATGAAATCGCCGAAATTCTTGAAACTCACCTTCCCGTGGAACTTCTCATTGGCAGCTCTCAAGGAATTCTCATCGGCCTTCTTCCCGGTCTGGTTAAACCTCTCCACAATCTTCCGGCCAATCGCATTCAACCGCTCGGCAGCAGCCTCCTGCACGGTGGCCCATCCCTCCTTCTCCGTATTAATATAAATCTCCAGCGCCTTCGCGGCGGCCTCCGCCTCGTCCACGCTCATCCCCTCCAGATTCCCGTACAGGGCCAGGCGGGTCAGCTCCTCATTCAGCTCATCCATCCGGGCCACAGCCTCGCCATCCATCTGGTCGGGATGCCCCTTCTCCAGCCTCTCCATCTCGGCGGCAGCCTCATTCATCGCCGCCTCCTTCTCCTCCGCCGTCATCCGTAGCAGGGGAACCACCTGTTCTTGAAGATAGGTGTAAGCCTCCATGGAAACCTTCCCCCTCTGCTGTTTCCCCTTCTTCTTGCGGATAATGAGAACCTGGTCCAGCATCCTCGCAATCCCGGCGGCAATCCCGTCCCTGGCCAGAGCCTCCAGCCTCCCGGCGGCCTTCTCCATCATCTCGGCCATCAGCTCATGCAGGCGGTTCTCCGCCCAAGCCTTGCGCACCTTCTCCATCTCATCCTCAAACACCTCCCTGGTGAACTTTTTGGTAGGACCACGCCCGGTCATCTTTCCTGCTACGCGGGCGGCAATGCCGGCAGTCTCTTCCGCCTCCTCTCTCCACTCTTCACTCTCAATCCTCCACTCTCTCATCATCTCTCGGCGGGCAAATATATTCACCATCCTCGTCTCGTCGATCTTCCCCTTGGCCGCCAGCTCCGCCAACATCTGCAACCGGTCGATGTAGGGCTTCACGGCCACGCGGTACCCGGCGGGCAGGTGCATCAGGGCGCTCTTCACCATGGAGATATTTCTGCCTACATTCACCAGAAACGCCGCCTCATCCGTCTTCCCGGCGTAGCGCCCCCAGGTGGCGGCGTCTGCACGCAGGTCGGCGGCAATCCGGTGGACCACCTCCAGACTCTGTGTTCCGCGGCTCACGGTCAGCAGCGGGGAATCTTCGGACAGGGAAAGGGAAACGTCATGCTCCCCGCTGCTGTCATTGACAGCCCGGCTGGAATCTGCTATTAAAAAAACGTCGTCAAGAGCAGAAAGGCTTCTGCCGGGGGCTTCTTTGGAAGTCTGACTGATTGTGACCGGGCCGTCCACAGACGATGACTCCTTGATCTCCAGCCGTTTTAAATTGGGATAAACCTTCCCCTTACGGTTGAAAAACGTCTTGTGGAGAAACAGCTTGCCGGAATCATTTTCTCCCAGCTCAATAACTACAACACCCGTTCTTTTAAGGCGTTTAATAAAAATAAACTTGCTTCTTCCTTCGGTTCGGTCATCAAGAGCCACTTCGTCAGGAGCTGATAAAATCCTATGAATATCCGCATACTCATGCGGAAAAACCTCCGGATGATGGTTCACGGCGTGATCAATAAAATACCCTTTTCCGGAATACACCCGGTTATCCATGACATCGGAACCGAACATGCGGACATACTTGTCCGGAATAACGGCAATCGGCTCCAACTCATTTCCGAAAAGCCGGAAAATCTCTTCCCGGCTCTTTCCTCTTGCCATTTCCATACTCTCAGGAGAAACCCACTCCTTCAAACGTTGTTGGATATCCAGCATTTCTTCCGGAGTCACACCTGACCCTTCGCGGAGAGACAGGGAAACCCCGCTGCCGGCCACCTCCTTCACTATCTGCTCAACCGCAGTCTCTCCCTGCCGTGCCCCCTCCTGCATCCAGTAGGATTCCAGGTTATTGGAAAGCGCATACACCGTCTGGGCGAAATCCGCATCAATCGGCACGCTCTCCCCCGCCAGCCGGCGGCGCTCCATCTCGTGCAGACCCGTTCCCAAATCCAGCAGAGCCTTGGCGGAAGAAACCCACTGGCGCACCATCTGCAGAAAATCCTTCATCCACTGGGGCAGCCTCATATCCGCGGCCCGGGCCAATACGTCGCCCTTGGCCAGCATGCTCATCCCCTCAATCACATCTTTCACGGAAACCTCCCCATCCTTCCGGATCAAACCCTTCCCGTGGGACAAAAACCCCTCCTTCTGCAACGCGTCCTGAAGGGCTCGCAGATTATTCGCATACCAATCCAGACTATGCTTCGTATGCTCCATATCCTCCGTCAGATGCGTCTCCAGCACCTCCTCCAGCAACTCCGGCACCGTCACCTCCCCCTTGTGAAAACGGATCAGCGTTTGTCCGTTCCTCATCGCCACACGGTACGCATTGCTCCGGGCCCGTTTGGCGGAAGCAACCTCTCCGCGCTCCACGCCCAATTGCACGCGCCCCTCAAACGTACTATCCATCCTGGCCGCCTGCCCATATGTCATCCGCGTCCCCAGGTCCGCAGCCTCTGCATTTACACCCGCCCCTTCGGCAATGCGCAGCCGGGCGGCCTCGGCCAGCTTCCGGGCCGTCTCCACTGTCTCGGCACGGCCCATATCCTCAAACACGTACTTCCCGGAACCCTCCAGCTGCCCAATCGTCCTATTCACGGCAAACGCCTGCTGGGCCTCCAGCATCCTCAGGCGAATCCCGTCGTGCAGCAGGGCTTGCATCCGTGCCGTGGCGTCCTGTTCGCTCAGCTCCAGAACATCGTAAGACTCTTGCCCCTCCGCATCCCTGACTGTCGTGGTAAACCTCCAATGACCATCCCCCAAATCCTCCACGCGGGGAAGGTTGAGAAGCTCCACCTCCGCCTGGTAGGCTTCCTGCCGGGCTAGCCAAGAGTAATCCTCCTTCATGGAAGAAAAACCCTGGCGCACGTTCTCCAGCTGGGCCGCCCGGTCAGACATGCTCAACGCGGCCTGGAAAATCTCCCGGTTCTTCTCCACGGGGTCCACAATATTGGCAATCCTCTCCGCTTCGGCGCGGTTCACACCCAGCCCCATAATCTTCGGAGCACTCACCCGGGAAACCTGCGCCTCCCGTGCAAACGCCGGAATTTGGGCTCCACCAGCTACGGCTCCGAACATGATAGACGCACCGATAAACTCAGGATCAGCAGCCTGTTTGGCCTGCTCCCACCAATCATCCACACTCATCCCGTCCTTGCTCCCAAATGCCCATGCAATGGCATTATCAACAGGGTACAACATGGTCGGGGAAGTCACCTCCTCCATGGACTCCGCAAAACCTGATCCAAGCATAAACGCCCCCGTGCGCGCCCAGGTGCGCCGGAAAACCTCCCTTCTAATAGCATCCACAGGACCGGCAATCACCGCGGCGGAGCTCCGCATAAAAGGAAACCTCTTGGCCAGCCACTTCATATTCCTCTTAAAAAACAACCCGCCCCCCATCTCGGAAGCCCACTCCGCTACGCCGGCAGCCGTCCCTCGCAAGTAAGACTCCGCATCGGAATGTCCGCGTGCCTGCATCTCAATCGTCTGATCATTAGTCACAGTTGCAAACATCCCGGCTCCTCTGGTCAATGCAAAATCAAGAGAATAAGCACCTATGGAACCAAGCATATCAAAAGACCCTCGCAGCCAGGAAGCTCCGTCCGGAGAATCCTCCATGGACTTCTTAATCTTCACAATCTCATCCACCACCTCGCGCTCGTACTTGGTCTCCTTCCTGTAATTGTCCTCATTAAACTGCTGGGTACTACTCCATAAGCTATTTGCGTAGGACGAATGGACATTGGGCTGATATGCCTCCGCCGGATTAAGACTCACGGAGGCGGCTCTGGCCGCCTTCTTGTAAAAATCAGCCGTACTGTCCAGCGTATGTTCCAGCGTCCTCGCAAAAGTAGAAACAACAGGCAACCCGTTATTGCGTCTCTCATCCGCTTCCATCATCGCCAACCCAACCACGATGCGGTAAGCCTCCTCGTTCTTCAGCTTTAACTCCGCAAGATCGCGGCCAAGCTCATAGGCGGAATCATCCGTAATGGAAGGCAGCTCATCCAGGACCAGAGCCTCCTCGCTCTTATTAAATGAAAATCCTCTCTTTCTGCTCAGCATCACTGCCCCTGCCGGCGTCTTGCTCAACCTCTCCCTTTCCGCCTGAAGCTCATCCACTTTATCCTGCACAGCCCGGTCATCCAAAAAGCCGTAGCCGCGCGCCTTAAGCCAATCACCGGCGTCCATGATAGCCTGCCTCCACTTGGTTCCATATCCACAATTCAGCATTGCCCAATTCCTTTCCTCCGGAGTCAATCCCGGATGACGGTCCAGGGCGTCAGAAAGGCTCTCCCCATTCAACAAAGCGTGCATCACAGGTACGGACTTGCCAAAAAAAGAATTGCCTAGGGCCACTTCCTTCTCCTGCGCCTTCATAAAAGGTTTTCGCCTCGCAAACCATCTATCCCACACGTCTTTGCTCCCGCGGATGCCTTCCGGAGCATCCACGGAAGACAAAAACCGGATCATGGAATCACCGTCCCTATCCCCCGGTTGTGCGTAAAACTCCTCTAAAACCTTCTCTCCGCGCACCCGCCCTTTGTACTCATCCGGAGTAGCCTCAAAAGCCTGTGTCCACTCCTCGCCATAAGCCTCTACAACCTTCTTCCTGGCCTCGGGATGTGCCTTCCAATCCATCCCCAGGGCATCCATCCGTTCAATCTTCTCTTGATACTCTCTCCGCTCCCTCTCTCCCAGCGGACTCTTGTAATCCTCCAGTACCTGCCTGCGCTCCCACCTATCCAACTCATTAAGTAAAGCGAACTTCGACGGTCCATCCTCCAACGTATCGTAAACCTCAAGAGCATCCCCAAAATCCAGATCGCTCCCGATAGGAGGAGGCGGTTCCATCACATCAATGCCCTTAAAATTCTGCTGTTCAATCTCACTGATAGGCTCAAGACCTGTGACGCGCGCAGCATCTTCTACCTGCAACTGAGGTGCAAACACCTCCTCTTGGAGTCCTTCGATAGGCACACCTGCCAAACTACCTTCAGAAAAAGAAAAATCATTCATAACGTGTTAAAAATAAAAATTAAAGAGAATTGTAATACTTGCGTACGCCCTTGGCCCAATGCTGATTGAGATTCCGAGGGTCATTATCCGCTCCCACTGGAGCATACTTCCCGCCAATGGCTGCAATCGTCGTCAACCCTTTGTCCAGGTAATGTTTTCTGAGAAGGCGAGCGGCATAATCAATACTCTCCTCCACGGATGAAAAATCGCGCGGACCTCCTCCGTTGGGGCTGATCCCCATGGCGTTGTTCTTGCGGAGAAAGGCAGGGCTCGTCCCTTTGTCGGTTTCGTGCATGGCAATAGCTATCAATAGCTTCGGGTCCACGCCGTACTTCTTCCCTGCATCGTAAAAAGCCTGCTCGTAAGGGGCCAGTCCACGTAGAGCGGATTTATTTATCTTTACTGCCTTACCAGTAGGAAGGGCTGCATCCTGCTGCTTCATCAGCTCATCCGTATCTCCTTTAATAATCCTCATATCCACAGCAAAGGACCTGCCGGCATCATAAAAACCCTGTCTCGCAACGGCATAAGACATCTGAGGAGAATCCCCTTCACATGTGCCCACGACGCGGAAGCGGCGGAAATGCTCATTATCGAACGTTGCTTCAACCACATAATCCTTTAACCCATCACCATAAAGAACATCTTGTCCCTCGTGGAGCCGTCTGGCATACGCCGTGGCGTCCTCCGGAGAATCGAACACGCCCAGGTGTTTGCCCGTCTTCTTGAACTGCTTCACGGCATCGTCCTCGGAAAGAACCTTGCCATCCTCGGAAACAGTGGGAATCAGATATTCCTTCCCGTCAATCCCCACGGAAATGGAACGCACCGTGCTGATGGAGCCGTCGGCATTTCGGACGACGGGACGTGCACTCAAATCAATATTGCCGGACTCGATCATTCCTTTGGCATGGGTAGGAAATAAATCTTGAACCATCTCTCTGGGTAACAAAATACCGGCAGGCAAATCCTTTCTGGTGGAATCAAACCCCAGGCTCACGCGCTGCATGGGGGCTTCCTGAGCGGAGGAATCCACCCAATATTTCCTGCCGCTCTTCACAGCCCACTGGGCAAACCTGCTCCTCTGAGCATCCCTGGCATTGGCAATATTGGAATCCATCTGATTCACCCCTTCATCCACAAAAGAAATATCCCTGTTCCCGGTAATCTCCCGGGTAAGACTGATCAGTTTCGCCTGCTGCTCCGCCTGGGTGGCGTCCTTGCCGTCATTCTCCCGCCAGGAGTGGAACCGCTCGGAAATCTGGGAGCGCAACCCGGCGGCATGATTAGCCCGCGCATACGCCATATACTTGGCCATGGCGCTTTTATTTGTCTCCGTTGGAGTCAATCCCAACTGCCCCATAAACTCATCACGGAACTTCCCCCCGGATTTCCATCCTTCCTCATCGCTGTAGGGCTGATTCTCTGCATTGAAAGCTTGCTGATTCAAAAGGGTTCCCTTTTTCTCCAGTAGATTCAGACGTCCTTTAATGTCAATAGTGGGAGTCTTCAGCTTCTTACGCATGTCATCAGCGGCAGTCCATTGTCTCCCCAGCCACTCCTTCTCCAACCCAAACCGGGAATACTTCTGAATATAGGCATCCCTGGCTACCTCGCTTTCCTCTTGAGACAAGGAAGGATTAAATGCCCTTGCCTCTTCGGCAGCAGCAGCAGCAATTTGTGGGCGCACTATAGCTCCTTTCCCGGCTTCAAAAGCACGGATCCATCCACATTCTTTCTTTGTGTAAAATCCTGTCCACTCCGGTCCATCATTCTTTGTCCCAGATTTCCCTTTATCCTTCTTGCGCGTCAAAACAAAGGAATTGAAAAAACTATCCGCGGCGGCTGGCCTTGCCTGGCTGGCCAGCTTCCGGCGCATCGCATCAAGTTCGTATGGAGAAAATCGATTCTTGTAATCCTCGCTATCCAGTAAATCATAAGCACCTGCCGGATTGGTTGCAGCCAGATTATTAAAATTCTGGAGAGAAGCCTTCTTTCTTCCTCTCAGCAAACGCAATTCTCCCTCTGCCGGAGAAATCACTTGGGACTGGACGCCGCCCATGACGGAAGACTCATACCCTCCCCAATCCTCCTTCTCCTCGGCCAGCTTCAAATTGGTCTCAAAAGCCTGCCGGGCCACGCTCAACTGGTGCTTGGCCGCCAGCCCCCAATAGCGTTCCGGCAGGCTCGCCTTCACGGACTCCATCACGCCACGGGCCTTCATGGCAACCTCCGGACTGAAAAACGTCCCGCCCAAACTCTCAATCCGCTGACCGAACTTGAAAGCCAAATCATCAAGCCGCCCCTTAATAATCGACCCGTCATTATTAAAAACGCTATCCTTCGTCCCCGGAGCATAGGCAAGCATCCGGGAAAACTCGGCATCGGACTCGTCCCGGATGCGGCGCAGCTCCACCTCCTGGCGCTGCATCTCGCCAAAATCGGAAATCCTGGCAAACGCCTCGGCGCTCCCCTGAAGGGCCTCTTCGGCCTTCTGAATGGAACCACCCAGCATCTGCCCCTGGTCCCCGTTGGCGGCTCGTGCCGCTGTACCAGGATCAGCCTTCGCCGTCCGCAGGGACGGCCCTCCGTATAAAGGAATCTCTTTCATCGTGTTGTGTAATTGGTAAATTGATCAATGGAAAAAACATGCACCTGCGGCCCGCGCAAAAAACGCTGCCAGGCCACATGCGTAAAACCTCGGCGGGCAAACTGCCGCGCCAGGCGGGCCAGCTCCCGCGGCCTCCCGGCAGCCCACCACACAAACAGGCATCTGTCTGGAAGCGCCGGCATCTCTTCTGGAGGAAAACACAACTCGCCCAGCCTGTCGGCAGGCAGAGCCAGACACACCTCGTCGGGAGAAACAAAAGCCAGCCCCATGGACGCGCAATCCTTCACATCCGTCCACAAATCCCGGCCCACCTCTGCATAAGCACTCACGGTCGCATCAAACGCATTCATTATCTCAAGAAAGGGTTGAACTTCTGTGCATAACTATAAAAACTGAAATCACTCTTGGCCGGACTCGCCGCCCAGGACCCCAGCTCCATCATCCCCATGCGGGAATCTGCCGTGGAACCGGGAAACACGCTCCCGGCCAGCCCTCCCAAATTGAACCCGGCAAAAGCCCCCTGGGCGGCCGTGGTGGAACCAAACGCCCCCATCCCGGCCCCAATGCCGCCAATCAACGCCCCTCCAAGCTGAATCCCCGTGGAAACCAGGGCTCCATTCGCCGCGGACCTGTAAGCCGCCGCCTGATTCTGCGCGCTCACCAGCGCGGCATCCCCCTCCCATCGCTGCATGGCTGCCTCATGGCGCTTGCCCTGGTCATTGATAGCCGCTCCCAGGGACATATCGGAAATCTGCTTCTCCAAAATCTCTGCGGTAGTGAGCTCCGCCTTCAGCCCGCTTCCCTCCGCCGTCAGGCCGGAAGCCCCGCGGGCGGCGCGCACGGAAGCCGTGGCCGCCGTCTGATTGCGTCTGGCTGTTGCCATATTCTCGGCGGCAAGCCGCAGGGCGGAAGCGGACTCGGCCTCCGTATTGGCCGCATTCACGTAAGCGGCCTCCCTGGCCGCGCGTCCCTGTGCCAGGGCGCTCTGCGCGATGCCCCTATTCGTTGCGTATGAACCAATGCTACCCATGACATTTAAAAAATGGAACGGTTTAAAATACCCTTCAGGGGATGCTGGTCATTGCTCCCCCGCTGGCTCACGTCCTGGTGCAGGGCGTCGGCAATATAGCGCCTGTACAAATCCAGGAACACGCCCACACTCTGCGGCTTGCCCGTCACCGTCGCGGCAATCCTGGCAGCCAGCAAACACTTCACGGCCTCCACAAACAAAGGCTCGTTATCCGGCAGCCTCTCCCCCAGGGCCAAATCATTGGACAAAAACCGCACCTGCAGGCGGGAGGGGCGCTCCTCGCAAACCACCGTGCGGCCGGCCATGCGCCAATGCCTCGCCTCCACCCTCAACAACTTCAGGCAATCCTCCGGCACCTCAAACCGCCCATTGCCCTCCGGGCACTCCAGCACGGCCTCCTTCGTGGCAAACGACCACGGCCCGTAGGACACGGCCTCCAGCATCACGGAGGGGAACCACAAATCGCACGCCCTGGCCGCAGGAGAATCAAGCACATACTCCTGCTCCCCCAGCAGGGAAAGGCACTGTGAAAAAAACGTCAGCTTATCCATCCCTCAAAAATCGCATGAGGGCGCACTTCGTTCAAGTTGGCGAGTGTCACTACTTCTTGCCGGAGTCCATCAATAAAGCATCCCCCTCAAAACATCGGGGCGTTTATGCGGCCTCTTCTCCCTCTCCGGCACGCCGGCATGCCCGGAAACCAGCCCGTGGCTCACCGCCTCGGCAAACGTCCTGGCGGCATCCGCCCCATGGGAACACTCGTCATGCAGCGGCATCTCCCTCACGCACCCGTTGGAACCCGGCGGCAGGCTGCGGTAAAACTCCAAAGACCCCAGCCCGGAAATATACTTCTTCCCGTTAATCTCCGGCCTCCTGCTGCAGCGTTCATGAAACGTGCAAAACCGCAGCATATTGCGCAGCGCATTAATCCCTGTCCACACATCGGACGTGCGCGGCACAATCGCCGTGCGGAACCCCGCCTTCTGTAAAACGGACTCAAAAGACGTATTGGAAAAATCCCTCCTGGCCGCATCGTGTGGCAGCAGGTGCAGGGCAATCGGGCCATAATCCCTCTCCCTCATCCGTATCTGCCCCACATAAAAATCAACCGCCTGATTATTCCCGGCAATATAATCCAGCGCGTAATACTTCCCCCCAATCACCTGCCACAGCCAAATTGCCGTGGAATCGCTCAACCCCAAATCCCAGGAAGCATAAATCGGAGCCACCTCATCCGCCTCAAACTCGGCGGCAACCCTCCCCTCGGCACGCAGGGCGGAAATCCACCTGCCGTAAATCGCCCCCTCCACGGACGTTTGAAGAGCCTCTTCGGGCACCGTGGGAAACTCCTGCTTCACCTCCGGCCCGTTGGCCCTGTACTGGGTCGCGTACCACGCCTTCTGCCCCTCGGTCAGCTCAATCCCGTAGCGCTTCTTCAAATCGGCAAAATACTCCACCAAAAAATCATCCAGCCTCGGCTCCACTCCCTCCAGGCAATACTCCTTGTGCCGGATCCATGAAAAAAAGAAAAACCTGAAATCCAGACTGGAAAGAGGCTTGCCCACCATCTCCATGGCCTGCTCCATCAGCTGGTAGGCCAGCCCGGCCTTGCCCCCCTCGTGGGTGGACTCCATCACCACCACGCTATTCTTCCCGACGGCATTCAAAGCCCCCGTCCGGATCTTCTTCGCCCGGGCCGGATCATGTAAAGCTGTGTAGGAAAACTCGGAAATGTGGAGAAATTGAAGGGTGGAACCGCGCAGGTTCGTACCCACATCCACGGAGCCGTTCGTGGACCAGGCCATGCGCTGGGTCCGGCTCTCCACCAGCGGGCAGCTCTCCTTAATCTTCTTTCCCAAGGCAGCAAGAGCCCGGTCCTCCATCGTCGGACTCTCCGGCAAAAAATCCAGATGCTCGTAGGCAAAAGCAATCTTGCGCAGCTTCGCCTGTCCGTCGGGCAAAGTCTTATCAATAATCCCGCAATGCTGGTTCTGCCCGAACAGGCACAAATCCAGCATATAAATCGCGCAAAACGTGGAAATCCCCAACTGTCGCACCTTCAGGACAGTATTGCGGTACCAGAGATTATTGTACAAATCCTGCTGCGCCCAATTCGGGCGGAAACGCACCATGCGGCCATCCTTATCCTCAATCCAGTAAAGATGATTCAGCCGCCACCAGCGATCGGCCAGCAGCTCCTTCCAATCCGGTCTTGTATCCGCAGGCTCCGTCATAGCACATCAACAGCTAAAAACTCAAGAGGACGGTCCCCGGAAACCCGGATGCCAAACCGTGCGCCGCGGCTCCAGCGGGAACCGGTCAGCACCTCGTGCCATCCACGCTCCATCATCCGTGTCTTGCCCAGCCTGTCCCAGGCGGCGCCATCATTGGAAACCTCCACCCCGGACGGATCCGTATCGGAAGCAAAAAACACGCGCACAGATGCGGCCTGCCTATCCTTGCCCAAACTCTCCACCACATCCAGCTCATTAGTCACCACGGTGGACGTAAACTCCCATGCTCCGGCATCCACAAACGGACCGTCCGGATCAAACACCTCGATAAACCGGCCGTCCTCGCGCTCCACCACTACAAACAGCAAATCATCACTGTTCCCATTGGGAAGCACCACGGCATTGGACATCCTCCCTTCCGTTCTGTGCCGGTGCCACGCGTGAACCTGATGCATGGAATTGTAGGTCATCAAAGCCATCGTGCCGTCCGCCAGGGTCATCACGGCGCGCGGATGGGGCTTCCTCATAAAATCGCCGGAAGTCACTCCACCTCCCTGGGCCAGCACATGATCGGCAAACACGGTCAAGTCACGGGAAACAAAGCCGTCCGTCTCATAATCATACCCGAACTGATAAGCCCTCCCTCCGCCGCGCTCCACATACAGCACCTTATCGGTTGCCATCAGGGCCGGCACATCGGAAGACCCCACAAACCCGTGACTATCCGCCCTGGCATTCTCATGCGTCATCACCCCCTGGCCGCCGGAAACCACCCACTCCGCGTCCGCCGTCCCCAGCAGCAAGCGGGAACTCTGGGCCATCAGCCAGCAAACCCGGTTCTGTGTCGTCGTGGAAAGCGTCAGGGCCAGCGCGGAATCATCCTGCTTGCCCACCTCAAAACTATTAAGATCATCCGTCTTGCTCAACCACACCGTCTGCGGCTGGGCCTGCGTGGCGGCCAGCACCAACCGCTGCTGAAACACATCCACCAGGGACGGAAACCCATACACGCCCCGGAACGCGGCAAAACTCCACATCAGCGACTCCCCGGACGGCGGTACCCCCTCCGGAATCACGGAAACATTATCCCACAGCGAATACTCCGCGGAAGCAACCAACTCGGAAACCTCCGCCTCGAAGTGTCCAGTACAGGCCGGAATAGATGCAGAGGCGGAAGCCCACTGCACGACATTTGCCGGAAACCCCAGGGGAACATAAATCAAATAATGGCCGTCCGCCGGCGCTCTCCATGTTCCCGACATGGTGTAATACGCTATATCCCCCTCCTTGTTGGCCTGGAACCAGTACTTATACACACCGACGCCGGCAGGCAGCTCATTGCGCGTGCCGGCGTAGTTATCAATATGCCCTTTCAGTGAGACGACAGTACCGGCAGGCAAAAACCTCGTCAGCCACCGGGTCCCAGTCTGCTGGGAGGTCTTGGCGCTGAAACTCTCGGCGGCCTGGGCCCACTCGATGCGGACGGTCTGCCCCTGGGCAATATCATCCGTTGTCAATCCCGTGGGCTTGATAATCAGATTATCGCCATCTACCAACCCCTCGCACTCGATTGTCTTGCGTACTCCATCAATCACCAGTGCCTTGATCGCGGGAACGCCATATGTGGAAAAATGAGCCTTGGCCGTGGGGGAAAGGGGCAGCGTAAAGCGCAGCACGTCGCAGGTGGACAAGGCGGCCGGACTCGGCGCATCCTCCTGGACATCCGGCTTGACCACGGCGGAAGCCACGCCTGAAATCTCCGCCTGACACTCGGTGGCCTCAAGCGTGCTGCCGTTGTTGGCAACAATATACAGTGTATAAAATCCGCTGGAAGGAGTGGTATAAATATCCGTCCTGCTCTCCCAAGTCGTCGTGTATTGTACATCGGCGGAAGAAAAAGCAGTCAGCCTTACCACAGCGCCCCGGCCCCGTCCAAAATTCGCGCCCAGGTTAACATCGAACTTGGCCCCTGCAGGAAGATAAACCGTCTTCATCCCCCGGAAATCCAGCCCGAAAATCCTCCCCGTCTTCCTGGGCTCGGTCCAGGCAAACCGGACTGTCTGCCCGTCGGCCAGGGCATCGGCAGCCAAACCTTTGGGCGTCACGTCGATGCCCGATTTGCCCAGTGTCAGCACGGCGGAGGCCCCCACCTGCTCCACATCATCCACCCACACGCGGCTTGCCTTGATGGATGAAACCGTATTAGTCAGGAAATGCCGCAGCGTAGCCGTGGCGGGAATCGTAAACCGCTGAACCGTGGCAGGCCGTCCGCCGGAACGCAGCTGTAGCACCACATCCTTGCGGTAGGCATCCACCACCAGCTTATTGCCGCAGGAATCAGGAGGAAACCCGTTGGAAGGATCCGTGGATGACCCCAGCTTGGACTCATAAAGCATCAGCCGTAAATAACACTCCTCTTCGCTCTCGTCCCCGGTAATCTGCATGTTGGATGCTGCATCAATACGCGAAGTAGAAGTACCCAGCAACTGCCAATCATCTCCGGGATAGCGGCGCTCCACAGCGTAGGTACCATACCATTCCTTGTTGCACCAGAACTTCCAGGTACCCTTGCAGGTAATCGTATTGGAATGGCAAACAACCCCCTTGTGGAAAAAATCAGGATAATCCGCCGGTGACGTGAGACCGTCCACGAAATCCGCCGCACCATTGAAATCCTTGTCACAGGACCACCAGGACCAATAACTCCCCTCATTCACGCACAGCTTCTTTCCGGCGGCATAAGTCGATGCCGCAGTAAACGCCTTGGCAATCACCCAGCCCTGGCGGATCACAGCACCCGTACTATACCCGGTCTGCTGGGGTACCGTCACCTGAACGCGCATCACGTCCCCTTCGTTGGTGGCCGCGTCAGGATCCTCGGAATGCTCCCCGAAGGAAAGCCTGTAGCAGCCATCGTCCAGCGTCAGCCGGACCGGGAACTCGCGGTACTCCTCGTAGCGCCAGGGACGGGCCTTAAACTCATAGGGAGCCAGGGAAAACGTGCCGTCATCATCTCGTTTGAGCACCATCAACTCGTGCGTGGGGCAGGCCAAAAACAGCATCGAATTCACCTGCTTGTGCCGCAACCGGGAAACATCCCCCGCTGCCCAAACGGAAGGCAGGGAAGCCACCACATCGCCATCAACGGACAACACGCGCAGCAGCGCGGGGCTCACCTCAACCAGAAACCGGTCAGCCGTCGAATACACATAGGGAACCATCACGGACCCCTCCAGGGCGGCAATCACCCTCTTCATCCCGTGCCTGCGGGCAACTCCACCCGTTTGGGAAACATCCACATTCTCCAGCACGGACGCCCCCCGATGGTACACGTCCAGGTCAGGCCGCCCACCAATGCCGGGTGACACCTCGCCCCCATTAAAAGAAATCCTCTTCATTTGCTTTCAACTATAAATGGAGCGCGGGAACGGGCGCAAGTTGGCGAGTGTCACTACTTCTTGCCGGGCGGCCGTAAAAAAAGGGCCGCCCCATGCAAGGACGGCCCTATGGACAAACCAACGAAAAAAACTACTGGATTCCGTAGGCAATGGAAAAAACAAGCTTCTTGCCGGCAGTAACCGCAGGTGTACCGCCTACCTTGGCATAAAGCATCGTCGTGGAATCCATCGGCTTGATGGAAACCGCCTGGGAGCCTTTGGCCAGCTGGTACGTACCGGCGGCTGTCACAGTCAGAGAAGCGGAATAGGCGTCCGCCGCATCCTGCGTGCCTACGGTCAGCTGCAGCGTCCCCACGCCTTCGGAAGCAATGTAGGAAAGCTGGGGCAAAACACGGGCTCCGCACGGAACATTGCAAATGGCGATCAAATCGCCGGCCGCCACGGAAGCGGGCATCGTAAACTCCGCCGTAGCCACATGGACTCCGGCTCCGGTATGAATAGCCGCAAGCTGCGGAACAGTAGCCAGACCGGTACGGTCCGCCAGGGCGATTTGCTTTTCAGCGATATTTGTTTTAAGTGTTGCCATGATAATTCAATAATGGGTTAGGGGTTCTTAGGACAAGGGCTTGCACTTGATCTGTACGAAAGCCTCTTCACGCATGCGGGTGGAACCCATAATCGTCTTGAGGCCGATCTGGATGGTATCTTCTTTGTCGGTGCGCTTCTCCACCGTCACCTTGCTCTGCTTCCAGGAACCGAAATACAGGGAATTCTTCATCCACATCGGACAAATAATATTCCCGCTCTCATCCAGGGGCAAATTCGGCGAAACAACAAACTGAATACCCATGACAGGATCCAGCGCTCCATTAGTCTTGCGCAGGGAGGCAAACCCGAAATCCGCCTTCTGCAGGCGCTCGTCATTAATCAAAGCCTCACGCATGCGGGGAGTAATCGCGCAGCACACCTGATCTCCGTAAGCATTGGAAGCATCATCCAAAATGCCGGCCTCCTGCAAAAGCGTAATGCCGCGGTTAAGCTTCTCGATAGTCATCGGGCAATCCTTGGCCGTGCCGCCTGTATGGTCAACCGGAACAACATTGGAAGCAAGAAGCTCCAGCTGGTCCATGCCGTCATTGCCGGCAAACGCCGTGCCGAAAATGCCGCCCTTGGAAGGAACGTAAACGCCGCCCTGCTTGCGCAACCCAAACAGAACATCGTCCATCTTGCGGGCTGCCGCATACTTCAGGGCATTAATCGTCTGCGTAACGGGAGCATCCAGCCCGTGAAGGAAAATATCATCGTCCTCATCGTAGCCCAGGTGCTTGGAAAAACTCACCGGAAGCATCCGGCGCTTGAAATAATTAAGCTCATCCAGAACAATATCCTGCATGCGCCCGCGCTTCTCTTCCAACTCCGTGGCGCCCACGAAATTGAACTCCATAAGCTTGCCGGTCAGGCCGGACTTAACCACACAAAAGCGTTCCAGGCGGGAAGTCGCCTGCTGAACCTGCTCCTGCCACTGGTTATCGTAAGTCTCCTGATAAAGATCGGAGATGGGAAGGGTATAATTACTTGGCATGCCTCCTTCATGGAGGAACCCCGGAAAAATCTCAAGTTGGCGAGTGTCAATTCAGTTGCAGATTTGACAATTCACACATCAATCACTGTCATACAGGCGTTACAAAAACGTTACAGAACAAAGTAAATTGCTTACATAAAATTAATTAAAACCCACTCTCTCCGCCAGTTTGTTTTCCCATGTAAAGAGATAGGGTATCCCTGGGTATAGGACAACGCCTCCCCCGGAAGCCTGTTCCGGAGAAATGCATTCCGACACCCAATTTTGCGTTATGGACTTAATTCAGGGACAGATCCACATACGAACTGTTTGCCTTCTGAAGCAACGGAAGGATATGAGTCCGGAAACGATTCACCAAATCAGGATTTTGAGAAAGAGGTGTGATTTCATTTTCCTGAAAGTCCCGGATAACGTTTCCGTATCTGGCTTTTCTCATGAAGTGCATCCAGCAGGTATTAGAATAGGGTCTTATCCAGGGGTGACGGGTTATATCCACTTCATAAGGCGCGGCAATTCCATAACGGGGCAAATTGTTCATGCCACAAATAAATGAATCTCCTCCTCCATTTCCCGGTCGCGGCCCATAAATCATTAACCTTTTCTGGAAAACCAAAGTATTATGCCCCCGGATAGAAACACAATCATCCGGTTTGCCTATCATTTGGTATGCAGCTTCCAATTCCTGTGTAAAATAAATTTGATCAGCATCAACTTTGCCGACACAGAATGATTTCCCCGCATAGAGATTACCAATGAAATCCATTCCGAAATTCAAGTAGGTGTCAATTCTGTTTTCTTTGGGAAGAGCCCTTAAATCATCAACTGAATGAGGAGGAACCACATGATGCGGATAATGAAGAAAACTCAGGCGACACTCATATTTATCTTCAATATACTGTTTCCATTCTTCCATGAGCTCAATAGTGCGGTCCTCCGTATCCGACCAAAGAATAACGACATGATCCAGAACGGGAGCTACGCTTAAAAGACAGGGAATAACAGTATTTTCTTCATTAAGAATACGGAGAAAGCCTACCCGTTCCAAATATCCTTTCGAGGAACCCGTTTCTTGTACGCCAGATTGCATTTTAACTTCAATAGTTTTTAAACATTAATGATATTATCTCAGGCAGATATGCTCATTACAGATTTATTTGAATTTTCTCCGCATTCACTTTGTATCATTTTCTGAAACATTTCCTTCATCCATGATTGGATCAATTCCGGTTTTTGTTTTACCAATTGTGTGATTTTTCCATGAACGTGGGCAATTTCCTCATTACCTTCAGCCTGATGAACATATGTTTTTGTCAGATAAGGCTCCAATCTTTTTGTGGCGTCTGCATCACAGAACCAATGTGGATTTGAACTATAAAAGCCAAATAGGTGAAGACCGGAGGATGTTTCCTGCCGCAGTATCGCCAGGGGGTCTCCATAATGTTGAAAAAGAGATGAAAACGTTTTTTTCTCCCTTATTTGTGCATGCGCCGGAGAAATATACTTTCCCTGATGCATAGGTGATTTGCCACTGAAATCGAGCGGCCACGGACACCCCCAAACGCCCATGTGGAGATGAGGAAAATCTTTTTTCAACCGGACCGCCAAAATCAGCGCTACGAGAGCATCCTTGCAGATACCTGTCAGAAGAATAGATTTGAGGGAGGGCATCTTTCTTATTTCACGTTCTATATCAAGGCACATGCGGTCCAGCAGAAGAAGCCCTTCCCATTGATGATACTTCATGCAAATAAAGGGATGCCGAAAGTTCAGCCATACGGAATTAGTGCCGTCACAGGGATTGATGAGCAATTCATCCGCGTACTTGTTCACTTCATTGATGGAAGAAGTACAATGATAACTGAGATACTGGTAGTTGCCCTCTTCCATTTCATAAAATTCCTCCCTTCCCCAGTTGTCCCATTGAAGAACAAGCTTCTCTTCATCATGCTGTAGAATGACTGCAGCATCATTGCGGTGGAGCCTGCGTCCCCGTTTTCCCTCTATATGGAATTGGTCCGTCCACTGGGGATGCCTGATGACGATGTCCTCTGCAGGTTCCTCTTTCATTGAGGGGGACTCTGAAGAAGCAGAACCTGGCAATAGAGGGGAGGAATAATAAAACTCCCCGGCCTCGTCCTCCAGAATGGGAATTATCCTTCCATGATCGATGAGGGACTGAATATAGGCATTTTCCACAGATGCATGATGCTTGGGACTCCCGGAAGCCCTCAAATTCATATCCGTATCTCCCAAATAATAGAGTTGGGCATCCGGAAATAGATAATCCGCCAGGCAAAGAGCTTTGCTCAATGTTGTAAAGTTGGGCGTACTCCGATGAACTGCTCCCGGCATGAATTTCCAGTTTTTCAGTCCTTCCCGGCAGGCAAATTCATTGGAGCACCCCAATTCTTCATTATTGAAATAGATTTCCGGGATTTCAGGAAGCATATCCATATGCCTTTCCGCAGGAGAAAAAGCCAGATACCCATAAAAGCATGAAATCAAAAGGATATCCGTTCTCGTTCCCGCCAAACCGGAATTCAGGTTATCCATTTTATTAACCCTCATGATTTTATCACAGGAATCAACAAACGCTGAATAATTGCGTTTCAAGTTCCGTTTATTAGAGACGATGCATATTCGTTTCTCACGTCCTTCAGAAGCCAGCAAACCCTGATATTCTTCATTTCCGCTCAATCTTGCCAACAGCTTCCATTCCTCTTCCGTATCAATTTGCAAACAACACGGAAAATCGTTTAAATACGGGCGCGAATCATTATCAAAGAGAGTTCCGGATTCCTGAAAATGCTTTTGTGTGATAGCATTAATATTGCCATCAAAGAAATAGAAAAATTTCCTGGCATCCTGTTCGCGATGAGCCACGTGGAATTGTCCATCCAGATGGCCGATCATTTTAATTCTATGGGCCGTATAGGCTGAGTGAATTTCTCCTTTTTCCATGTCTTCCGCCATCTGGCGCAGAAGCCCGGCCCTGCGAAAAGGAGAAGTCGGCTGAAGAATGGCAAACATTTTGCAAGAGATCCCGGACAGAACCTGATGAATGCAATTTTCCATTCTCTTATCATTCACCTTTTCCCGGACATAACGGATACCTTCCCGGCGGCAGTATTCCATAATTTCTTCACTATCAGTACTGACAATCGGCATGAATCCTTCCTGAAGGGCATATGAAACGGAATACTGGAACAAGGGACGCCCTGCAAATAATCGGCAGTTTTTGCCGGGGCAGCGTTCCGAGTCTTTCTTGGCCGGAATAACGGCCAGTTTAGGAATCAAATGCGAGGCTGCGTCTTCTTTAGCTGGCTTAAAGATAGAAGAAACGGATTTTTTCAGTAACCGGGGCAGCCTGAGTTCCATTTTTCCCGACCATTGCTTGCCGTCGTCATACCGGGGCATGATGGGATGGCCGTGATGCAAGCATGTCACCTTGAGGCGCGGCCTGCATTCACGCAGTATGTTCCCATTGGAAGCCACCATGGAAAAAAAATTCTCCAGACGGCGCATGTATTCCTTAATATCCGGCCTGCCGGGAGCAAAGACGGGGCCATCCATGTAACTGAGATAAAGTTCCTCATCCTGGTCAAGCCGGATAATGTATTCAGCCAGGGCTTCCGGGGATGAAAAATCCCCGGCATTGACAAAACGGGAAGGGTTGACTTCTTTTTCGGCGTCCGGTGCCCCCCAATAAATGGGAAGGGAAAGGGCGGCCAGGGAATCAATCAGTTTTTCAGTCGTGTAGCCGGCAGCGGGATAGTTTTCAAAGGCAATCGTGAATTTATAGGATGAACAGAAGGCAATCTTATCCCGAACACGTTCTCCCATGTTGTTCAGAACCGTACCCCCGCAATCTACGGTTTTGTATTGGGAAAGAAGGCGCATAAAATAAATTCTTTCCGGAGAGTTGCCATTGGAATATACGAAGTTGCAAAAACGGGTATGCCTGGACAAAAGGGATCTTTTATCCTTGGGATACTGTTCCACAACCCCTGTCTGCTTTATATAATTCCTTTCCATCCAGTTGGGAAGACGCAAATGGCATTCGGGATAGGGGACATCCTCCCTCATGAATGAAATGGCATAATCGCATTCATCCCACAACGGCTTTACGGATTCGGCCGTATAGAAAACCCGGACGCCTTTAAAATAGTGGTGCGCATTTCCAAAAACGGAGTAAATCAGCAAATCTGCTTCATCCTGATTATCCACAATAACCATATTCAGCCGTTCCTTTAAAACTGCTGATAAAATAAAATCATGCGGATTAAATCCCTGCCAAAAGTCGGCAAAGGCCACGCGAGTTAATTTTTTATTATTCATACCAGCTTCCTCAACCATGCATGCCCCCCATATTTGGAAAGCGATTTATCCTTCACCAGAATTTTAACCCTATGTTTAAGCCCCATAAGATAATAACGGTTAAATACCAAAGTCTCAGGGAACAAATATTCCGGTCCTAGAACAAGGGGATGTCTGCCAACCACATATTTGTTGAGGTGGCTTTCATCATGCCAGACAGCTATAATTCCATTGTCAAGATCCCGTTTAACAGCCCCGGCCAGTTCCCGGCACATGGAAAGAAAGTCCTTAGTCCTTCCTCCATTAAATCCTCCAGCGACATAGTATTCCCCCTGTTCGGGAAGAATCCGCGCTTCGGACATTCCGTTCTTTTCATAGGGATAACAGGAACGGGTGTTTCCGTAATATCCCGGATGAAGAGTTACTGCAATCCCCTGCCGGTCATTCGGAAATATTTCTTCTCCAATGGGGGAAACCGGCAATAACGTACCATTCATAAAGTAAATGTAGTCATATTCCTGCAATTCTTTCTGAACACTTAAGAAAGTTTCAAAACGCCTTAAGGTTTCCATCGGCCAGGGATAGAACGGCTTGATGACAAGCGTTACGTCATCAGGAGTTTTAACTTCATTATGATCCGTGAACAAAAAATAGCGGACGTCATGGCCTGGAAGGAAATATTGTTTGGCGGCTGCATAAAAATCTTTCCAAAACGCCATATAGCGTCCCGTGGCGATATATAATACGGCCACTTTCTTTCTCTGTGAGGAAGGAGAATTCTGTTGTTCCCCGTTTCCTGAAAGGAAAAACGAACCATCATCCCTCCTTCTGAATGTCTCCGTTCCCCATTGGTCCCACTTAAGAGTCACTTCTTCATCGGTCAAGGAAAGAACGTCAGCCCAGTCATTCCTTTGAAAACGGCATGCCCTGCCGCCAAAAATACGTACGATGTCGTACCATTGGGGATGACCGATTTCCATGAAGGATTCGGCATTGAACCGGCTGTGAGAGATCTGCCAGTTTCTTCCCCGGAAGTCCCCCGGCACCAGTCCCCCCCGCATCACGGAAGCATTGTTGGTCTGAATAACCAGGTGCATTGGAAGAGACATCTCCTGCACGTAACGGATACGGTTGCAGCTTCCGGTGTCAATCATGAGCTTGTGCATGAGATTGTCTTCCGTAAACCCGTATCCGGAATGTCCCAGCCTGGGAGAAATCTCGGAGATCCTTCCGGGATCCTGTTCACAGGTGATTAATTTTTCAAGGACATCCCTGCTGAATACCATGGTGGGTCCAAAACAGCTGAAAAAGCCATTCCCGCAAAGTGGATAACCCCCACGGGCGTTCAGATATTGGCCGAAGCCGCAGTAATAACTGCTGAATTCCCGTGGAAGATGTTGATGGAAGTCATTGATGGATTTAAAATAGTCTCTTCCGTACAAGTCATCGTCGTCAATTTTGGCAAAAAGGTCGTAGTCGGAAATATCCAGATCCCGTATTGCATCCAAAAAGTTGGAAAGCTGGTTTTTATTCGGGAACAGTCTCATTGTCAGGCGTCCTTCCTGGATGAAATGTTCAAAAAGAGGAAGAACAGTCTTTCGGTATGTAGCTTCCGGTATGCCTTTAACAGCGGCAAAAACATGGAAATTCTCATAGCTTTGATCCATCATGCACCAGATTTGCCTCTGTAAGTCCGTTAAGCGCCTGTAGGAAGAAAGACAGGCCGCAATACGGCAGGCCGGTCTTTTTTTTGTCCGTTCATGCTGGTAGAATAAATTGTGACGGGCAACCCGGATATGAAGCTCCCCGTTGCTGTTGGCCGCCTCCAAGGCAATATCCGTTGGCAGCCGATAATCGGCAAAAACCTGAATGACTTTTTCCCGTTTGCAAGAGGGGATTACCATGGCATGCGTTCCCCATACATAGGGAGTATTGAAGTCGGTCTTTCCCGTTTTGAAATCTTCAAACAAAAGTTCATCAGACTCAAATGGATTTCCCTGAGGCGACCAGACGGCATGGTGAAAAAGCCTGAAAATATCCGTTTCCGGGTGTTCCTTCATCTCTTTCCTCAAAGCCGCCTCCAAACGTGATGAAGCTACCATGGGAACGGCATCGCTTTCTCCGAAGATGATCAAATCATTTCCGGCATATCTCCTGTCTTCCAGCATCCGTATGAAGGATGCTCTCAGGGAACGCACATGGGAGCGTTCCGCGGAACAAGGATCCCGTCCGATAAATGCGGCGCTTTCCTTCTCCCGTGTATCCTTCAAGGATGAAAGATCCCGGGTGGAAGGATAGAGCTCCAATTCATATCCCATCCGGTGCAGTTCAGAAGCTCCTTCCGCCATCTCTCCGGAAGATATAATCAAGACGCATTTCATAAAATTTAAATGTTAAAGTTTAATCCAGGAAGGGCAGAAAATATCCTGTTCATCTTCAATATTTCCGGTAAACCACTGTTTTTGAATGAAAACCCGTTGCTGGGAGCCCAGCCACGCCCCCCACCAGGAAAAGGAGGAGCAAGAGAGGACAAGTTCCTGCATGGCCGTTAATTCCCGGAGGGCATCCAGTGTTTCATGTTCATCCATGACTATTTCAAAACGCTTGGCTTTCGGGACACTTTCCACCAGCTTCCGGGCCAGTTCAGGAGAGTCGGAGAAAACAACCAGTGTTCTGATATTGTCGGAAAGTCTTTTAAACGCCTCATTAAGGAAGGCGCCATCCGGCGTGTGATACATATCCGCTCTCTGAAGGTAATCTCCTATCCTCAGATGAACGCCGGCAGTTCCTTCCTGCACGGGCGCTATGAGAGACTGGAACAGGGAACGTATTTCTTCAGCAAAATCCTCAAAATACCGTTCACTCTGAAAGTAGCCGCTCAACGCGCCACGACGGACCGTATCCGGAATGGGCCTGTAAGAAAATCCGGGTTCCCGGTATGTTACAGGATCGGAATAGCCGCCATCCGGGCATGGAGAACACGCACTTCCCAAGTAAGACATCAGGTTCCAGGTGTTCAAATCGTGCCTCCAGGGAATGCGGCATCCAACGTCCGTCCTAAGCGCATGGGCATAAGTTGCGGCTATCTGGAACAAATGCCGGCCTGTACGTGAGTTTGGAAGGAATTGAGTAGTCACGTATTCAGGAGAAATCTTTTCTGAGTCAGAAGACAAAGAAAGAAACCTCCTGGAGCTGCTCTTCTTCGGTTTTCCCGCATCCAGACAAACGGCGCCCAGCAGATCAAAAGGATGTTCGTCCCGGTCGATGCGTCTTTCAAGACATTGAAGATGCAAATACCGGGATTCCCCCGGCGCATGCTGTGAAACGTAAAATCCGAATTCCTTCAACAGATAGCTTAAAAAATCGGTATTCCACAGGGACTGATGCTGGTAGGCTTCCATAAGCATGCACAAGTCATGTTCCGGAACCGGCTTTTCCCGAAACCGTTTCTTCATGTATTGCTTGAAAGCGGGAGATATCACTCCGTGCATCAAACGAATATCACGGAAACTCAGACGCAAAAAGCCTCCCGGTTTTAAACAGCGGAATGCCTCTGCAAAAAAATGGCAGGCCTCCACGGGCGTAACTTTGTCAATCCCATATTCCAGATAGAATGCATCTACCGAGTCATCTTTCCACGGAAGCGGACGGGTAATGTCATAGTTGGGGGAGTCCAAATTCAACCAGCCATTCAATCTCCGGTTACCGCACCCCAAATGAATATACTGCAGAGGAGATTGATCCATGATCTCGGCGCTGCTGGCAGAGAGTTTGCTTTCAGACCACAATCGGTACAGGGAAGGCATGCCGGGGCGCTGGTGAATCTCCATTTCCGACCCAATATAGGCATCTCCTTCTAAAAGAAGCTGTTCCATCGGCCACATTTGCCATTTCAACGTTAACTCCCCTTTATGCCCAATACTCCACCACCCATAGCAGGACGTGTCACGGCGCCGGAACACTCCGTTGGCATAAAACAGCATTTCACCCTTCCAGTGGAGATGAGTCACGTCGCAGACAACTGAAGGAACCCTGTGGTTGAAAGTATACAGGGCATTCATAATGGCAGGCGTGCACCAGTGCGCCGTTACCATGTCATTCCCGGCATCCGGGTAATGGACATTGCTCATGTAAAGACGGCCTGTCGACTTCAGCCTCCCTTCAAGTTTCCCTACCAGTTCACCCACGATCACATCCTCCGCCCCGCAATCCGCAAAGCCGGGCGCCTCCACAAGCTTCTCCACCATGCCCCTTTTCAGAAAATAACCCGCTCCCCCACTCGGAGAGTTGCGCATGGACACCAGCGCATCCCCGATCAAGTCGTACTCATCATCCACCACGGATTCCAAACGTTCCAAGTCCACATACGTATCGTCATCACACTTGAACAGCCACTCAAAGTCGTAGTTCTCCAGCGCATACCGAAAGAAAGACTTCACCTTCCCCGGTAGCTCGTCGTAGCCATCCGCTGTGTCCAGCACCACCGTATCCCCCCTTTCCTCTTCCAGTCCTTCCTTTCCTCCCACAAAGAACACGCATTCTATCCCATCCGCCGGATGCTCCAGCCACGTCTCCCTCACCGCATCCCTCTTTTCCTTCATCCGCTGGCACGAGCAGATTCCTACCAGTATCTTCACTTGCTTTTTCATGTCTTTTCTCCTTTCTAGGCAGGAAGCTGTTCCACCGCTTCAAAGATTTCCTCCCAGCTGGATACCGACGATTCCAGCCCTCCAAGTTCCAATCCCCGCTCACGAGCCGCCTCCGCCATGTCCCTCCTCAGGTTCGGTTCGTAGGCCATCTTGCTGGCGTAGTAGATGAAGTCCCTTTCATGGTCGCACAGCCATCCGGTTTTGCCGTGCTCCACCATCTGGCGCCAACCTCCGCGGTTGTCCACCACCAGCACGCTGCCGCTGGCCATCGCCTCAAAGCCCACTCTCGGCCAGTTTTCCGTCGTGTCCGTGGGCTGAAGCACTATTTCACAGTGCTTGTAGAAGTCCTGCTGGCTCACCTCCCTCTGGTCGCGCGCCGTGCGTATCCACCCGTAGGGTTCTCCGATTTTCTCCCGGCTCCTCTGGTCGAAGCCCAAAAACAGGCCACGCTTGAAGAGGGGGGAGACGAAGTATTCGTAGATGTGGAGCGTGTTGGCGGCGAATTTGTCCGCGTCCTGCCGGGAGATGCGCCCGCAGCCGAAGTATTCCCCGCTTCTCTCGGCGATGAAGGGGAAGGAGTCGTTGTGGAAGTAGGGCTTGAAGGTCATGAACGCAATGGAGGGGTCGTCGTTGCAGCGCTTGAGCAGGGGCATGTTTTTCTGGCGGACTTCTTCGTTTTGGTAAAGGAACATGGCAATGAGCCCCTGCTTCATGAGTTCCTTTTCCTTGTTGAAGAGCCAGGTCATGCAGTTGACGAAGATGGTGCGCCTGGTTTTTTGGCGGATGGCGGGGAGGTTTTCCAGGTATTCGCCGTTGCAGAATCCGATGATGGCATCCCCTTCTTCCAGGACGGACCAGTCGTTGGGAGCGTGGATATGAACGCCCAGCCCCAGCATTTCCAGGTAGAGGGCTTCGTTTTGGAAGCCGTCGTTGGTGGGGATGATGTGGACGTCAATGTCCATGTGTTTCCAGACCAGTATCTGGTGGTGGAGTTCAGTTCCGGCTCCGCCGTAGAGGCTGGGGAAGCCGTTGACATAGATTTTCTTTAAGGAGGTGCTCATGGGTTAATTCTCAAGTGGATTCACTGAGCGACGCTAGCACGCGAACTTTTATCCTGGCAATGGACAAGTTTTGAAAATATGGCAAAGAAATACCTGCCACCGGCAAGGGATACCTTCTCTTTTCGCATGTTGTCATCCGCCTCAAAAATTCACCAAATATCATAACGTTTCCGGCGTGTTTACTTTGCTGGTTTCTGTTAGCCGCATTCCCACTTCGGAGATCACAGCTGAATCACTGGTCGTAAACGGGGTTAGCGTAAGCCAGACTGACCATGAAGGCATTCATTCTTCACAACGGCGCTCCTGCATCTCTACAGGGATGTTTCTGGAAAAAAACCGATGGTAGCGGCAACACCATTATGGAGGAAACGGACGTAGCCGGACGCCCCGGCTAAGACTACTGATCCTGCGGGCCATGTCACCACCACCAGCTATCTGCCCTGCTGTGACAATCCTGCCTGCATCACCGACGCATTGGGAGGAACAACCTGTTATACCTACGACATACGCGGCAGAAAGACGGCAGAATATGGCACCGCCATTCAGCCGGCCTGCTTCGCCTACGACGAAGCCGACCGCATGGTGGCCCTGACTACCTTCCGTGCAAACGAAGGCGACATCACCACCGATCCTTCCGGCCGAACCGACGGAGACACCACCACCTGGCTCTACGATCCAGCCACCGGTCTGGAGCTGAAAAAAGCCTATGCCGACGGTTCCTGTGTCTCCAAAACCTATGACGATCTCAATCGTCTGAAGACATTGACCAAGGCCAGATGTATCACCACCACCTGTGCCTATGCTCCTCTCACCGGGGAACTCGTCTCCCCTCCCACAATGACGCTACTCCCGGATGGAAGTTCACCTACAACCACATCGGACAAATGACCTCCGTCCGGGACGCTTCAGGAACCAGGGAATTTTCCTACGATGCTTATGGCCGCATGATTCAGGACACTTCCTTTTGAACCGTGGAAAGCTGCACCCAGGAAGAATACGATGCCTTGGGGTGTTCCAACGGATACCGCCTGATGCTCGGCACACGCACGGTGCAGCACTCCCATCTTGACTACGGCCATCAGGGAGGCATTATTGGGATGAATCTGGAAGGCATCGCTTCTCCCTTTACATGGCAGTACGATCCAACCAGCGGCTTCCTCCACTCTCTCACCTACCCCAACGGCATGGTCCGCCAAAACACCTACCATCCTGCCCTCAACCTCGTAACCGCTATTGGTTACAGGAAGGGAGCGGACGGCGAATTGGCGGCCGGCCACGAATACGACTACAACGCGCTGATGCGTCCCACTCAACGACGGGACTCATGGGATGCTGCCACTCCCGCGACGATAAGAGGTTTTACCTATAACAGCCGCAGTGAACTGCTGGAAGATCGCATCAGCTGGGGAGGAAGGTTTGCGTCCTGCTATGACAACATCGGCAATCGCAAGACCGCCCGGGAATTGGAGGAAGACATCTCCTACGAATCCAACCGGCTCAACCAGTACACGGATATTGCCGAAGGGGTAGAAGATTTTAACCCCGTCTACGATGCCGACGGCAACCAGACCAGGATCAAGACTTCAACGTGTGTCTGGGAGGTATCCTACGACGCCAACGACCGCCCCGTCGTCTTCACCAGCCAGGATGGCAGAACAACCATCACCTGCGGTTACGACTACCGGGGAAGGCGCCTTGAGAAGAAGGCCACGGTCAATGGGGCAGTATCCGGCCACTCCCGGTTCCTGTACCGAGGCTATTTGCAGGTAGCCCAACTGGATTTGATGCATCCCGAACCCTTGCTGGTGAAGAGCTATTTGTGGGATCCGACAGAGCCCACGGCCACGCGCGTCCTGATGATGACATGCAGGAAAGACAACATTTCACAGCAGGAAGAGCATCTCTACTTCATCCACGATGCCTTGAAGAATGTCACTTCCATCCTTGACGGCCAGCAGAAACAAAAAGCCCGCTACGAATATGCACCTTTCGGAGGCCTGCTCACCGCTGAAGGGGACATGGCCCGGGAGAACAAGTTCAGGTTTTCCTGCGAGTTCTCGGATGACGAACTGGAACTTGTCTACTACAATTACCGCCATCTCAATCCCGCAGACGGCAGATGGATTAACCCCGATCCTATCCAGGAACAAGGAGGTGGAATTTATACGGTTTTGTTTCAAACAAATTGTTCATTACAGACCTTCTTGGATGTGCCATCTACGTGGTTGCCTGTCTAGATAAAAACAAAGAAAAAGACATAGAAAAAAATAAAATATTTATAAAAAACTCTAAAAAATATTACAGAGGAATATGATACATTAGCAGTAATCTCCCATGATGAATATTCAACAGCTACGGGAATAAAAAAGTCTACAATCAATTAATTATAGAAAAAAAAGGAAAATAAATCTAAAATATATGCCGACATGGGAAAATTTAAAAAATTCTTATCGTCATTGTATCCATCGAATGCAACAAATGGATATGGTATTTATTTAGTGGCATGCCATCAAGATGGTGTAATTTCCGATGGAGGCTGGAGAATTTATTCTAATGTTGAAGGAATAGTTGTACCTGATATCTCCGCATTATATGATTCCGATACATATTTTTTATCTCAATGATTCTTTACTGAAAGCAGAAGATTTATCCAAATTCGACTGTTGTGTAAAATGCAAATTAAAAAAAGATCCTACTTTAAAATTTGTTCACAAATCATAAAATATTATTTATCTATTTTAAGCATAACAAAAATCTATGCATGATTCTTGTTTTTTTCATGAAAATCATGCACATGAACTTTAAAAATTATAAAAGTAGCATAAATTATTTAATATGAAAACTAATATTATATTTCCTTCGGTTATTTTGGCATTAAATTTATTAGGGTCCTGTACATTCATATCCCAAAAAAAAGAAGAAACAAAAAACTCCTATATTCCTCCTTACTACCTACATTACAATACTCCTGCCTACATTGTAGGAAAAGATATGATTAGAAATTCATTAAAATCATACTGGGATTTGTCATCAAATACGACTCCACAACCAAATCTTAATCCATATGATAAAAAATGGAATGGAAGCGAAACAGCTCTTATGCTGGCGGCAGCTATCGGGGATATTGATACCATGAAGAAATTACTCGAATTTAAGGCTGATATTAATGTAGCTTCAAATGAAATGAAGCTCCCCTCTATGACCTTTCCCTACAAAGAAACTGCCTTACATTATGCTGCTCGTACAGGACAAATAGGTGCCTACAATTTTCTAATTAAACAAGGAGCTAACCAGAATTTGAAAAATACTGATGGAAAAACAGCCCAGCAATTACTGGAGAATGAAGTAAAAAATAATTAAAATTATAGAGTAACATACAGGATCGAAATAGGAGGGATAGGCCTGCCGGACAGTAACAGGATAAGAATATATACAGGACAATTTCTTCCAAAAAAAGATTTTCAGAAAGAACTTATTAAGTTAAAATTATCCTGTCTATAATAAAATAAAAGGGCAGCAAATTGACATCCTCTATCTTCCCCATACTCCTTTTTGTGCCATGATTAATGATTTTCCATATGGACTGGGATAGGTACTGGCCCGGGGAACCATTCTTGTAGCTTTATTTTCTGCATTTATACTTTATGTATTGCTGCTGAAATGGGAAAATAATGATACGACGAAATAGAGGTGATTTTTCCATGCCCTATATAATAGATATACTCAATAATTTATCCCCAGGAAGTGCTATTTACGAATTTAAAACTCCTGCATTGGAATTTAAATAAGTTATTTATTTTTAACAATATTGACATAAATTAATTAAGTATATAAAATACTTTTTTGAATTGAAATATGTTATGAATACAATAATTTTTAATAACAGATGGATTTCAGGAATTAAGCCGATAGTGATCGTGGTTTTCCTATTCCTCTGTTTCATCTGCATATTCTTTCCCGTCGTTTTCTATTCATTTATCATCGAATTAAAGAAGGAAACCAATGGCCATTTCATAATTCTGGGAATCACGTCTTTTTTTTCTCTGATTTTCATTATTACAACTCTCTATATTAGTTTGCTGCTTGTTTTTGGTAAATTACACATTGTTTTAGATCATTTTAAAATTATTGTTGACCAATATGTGCTGGGAATACGCATGACATCACAGCAGATTCCTTTAAGCGGCGATACCCGTATTATTCTGGAAAGCGGTCCTTTCGGTTCAAATGCCCATATCTTTAAAAACAATGGTAAGGTTCAGGCATTCCCGATGGCTCCAGTCGTATACAGTATCAAAATTCAAGAGGCAGGCAGATCAGACGTTATTCTTTCATCAGGTAATTATTCACTGGTATTAAAATTATTCCGCCAGATCTCCGGCCTATATCCAGAATTAACGGCTGAAATTGATACGAGCAGTGAAAAAAGATTACTTGATGAATACAGAAAGCGGATAAATTCCATAAAAAAACGGTCCGCATTGGCGCTTTCTCTTTTATGTTTTTTTGGCACAATATTAACGGGTCTTCCTTTGTCCCTGGAATACATGAATTATAAATATTCCAGGAACTGGGTTGAAATCCAGGGGAGAGTGGAGGAAATGCAGAAAGCTGAAAACAAGGATGGATTCCGCGTAGCATATTCTTGGAAAGGGAAAAAACGGTACACATCCCCGTATGAAAAAAGTTTCCTGTCGGACCAACATGAAGAAAATGCTACGGAAGGAAATCTGGTCCGTCTCTATGTTAATCCCGAGGACCCGGAGCAATACACTTTTGGCAGTTCCATATTGTCAAGTATGATAGGGCTCATTATTTGTTTTTGCTTATTACTACTATTTTCCCTATTACTATTCTGTGCGTTTTTGAAGCTTAGAAAAACAAATCTTGAACATAAAGTATTTAAAATGAATACTTTGTTGTACTATTTCCAGAAACCTTCCAAAACGATTGCTTTTCCGGAAACTGAAATACCCGCCTCCTTTGAACGGCGGCATATTCAAGCATGTAGTACCAGAACATCTTGAACCGACCAACATTTGTCCTCCTTTTTAAAATTATGAAATCATAAAATACTTTGTCGTAATATTATCAATATTGGTTACAATTTTTATAATTGGGCATAGTATTCTATTTTGTCCGTCTTTGTAAGATCCCTTTAATCTACACGGTCGTAATATTTATAAAGACTAATATTTATACTATTTTCAAGAAGGAGATATGCATGTCCTGTGGAAAAAGTATTCCTCGTTGCCTGACATACCCTTTAACCAGGCAGTTTCCTGTATTTATCGAAATGATATTCATACCATTTCCGTGTGTATAGACAATGAATGGTATGAAGTAGATATGATGAATGACAATATTAAAAAAATATCTGGAAATATTTTAACACCACATTCTGTACCCTCACCTATTTTCTATAAACAATTATAGGAGCCATCTGACAAAATCGGCCTTTGTCCATACATAAAAACGCCGTTCCGAAAAAATCCGGAACGGCGTTGCAGATGTTACGGCTATTTACTATCAACCAACTCCCGGCGTATGTATTCCGCTGTGGGCGAATCCTTTTGAGCGATTTGCTCCGGGGTGCCGCTGGCTACGATGCGGCCGCCTTCCTCTCCTGGTCCGGGCCCCATGTCGATAATATAGTCCGCCTCCGCCATGATTTCCGTGTTGTGCTCAATGACAATGACCGTATTTCCCTGGTCCGCCAGGCGGTGCAGCACGTCGATAAGAAGACGCACGTCCCGCGGATGCAGGCCGATGGAGGGTTCCTCAATGAGGTACAGGTCACCGGGCAGTTCCTTGCCTTTCATCAGGGCGTTCCGGCTGACGCGCCGGCCCTTGATGAGTTCCGTCACCAGCTTGAGCCTCTGGGCCTCCCCGCCGGAGAGCGTGTTGGAGGCCTGCCCCAGTGTCAGATAGCCCAGGCCGGTTTCCGCCAGCAATTTGAGGGGATCTGAAATGCGGGGCTGGCTTTCAAAGAATTCCGCCGCCTCCGAGAAGTCCATCCGCAGCACGTCCGCAATGGTTTTCCCCTTGTACCTCACGGTCAGGGTGGCGGCGTTGTAACGCTTGCCCCGGCAGGTTTCACACGGCACGTAGCAGGGAGGCAGGAAGTCCATTTCCAGCTTCTGCATGCCTGTTCCCTTGCAGGACTCGCAGTTGCCCTGCCCCGTGTTGAAGGAGAAGCGGCCGCGGTCGAAACCCAGCCGCCGGGCATCCGCCGTCTGGGCGAACAGGGTCCGGATATCATCCAGAAACCCCACGTAAGTGGCCGGAGTGGACCTGGGAGTCTTGCCGATGGGACTCTGGTCCACCCCGTACACCATCCGCAGGGAATCAAACCCGGAAGAGGATTTCCACAGCTTCTTCTGTTCACGGGTCAGTTTGTCCCCCAGCGCCTGGCGCGCCGCCAGGCGGATGGTTCCGGTCATCAGGGAGGTCTTGCCCGCTCCGGAAACGCCAGTCAGTACGGTAAGGCGCCCCTTGGGAATAGCCACGTCCACATTCTTCAGGTTATGCAGGCAGCAGCCCTCCACCCGGAGCCACGCGGTTTCATCCTTGCGGGCAGGTATCCGGCGCCGTTTGCCGCGGTACGGATGGTGCGGCTTGTGATGCAGGGCCAGCCCGGTAACGGAATCCGGCATTTCCGCCAGTTCCTCAAAGGTCCCCTGGGCCATGACGCGCCCACCGTGGACGCCCGCTCCGGGGCCCATGTCCACAATGCGGTCCGCACGCTTCATCGTGTCCTCGTCATGTTCCACCACCAGCAGCGTATTCCCCCGGCGTTTGAGTTCATCCAGCGTGCCCAGAAGCAGTTCATTGTCCCGCGGGTGCAGCCCGATCGTGGGTTCATCCAGAACGTACAGTACGCCCCGGAGATGAGAGCCAAGCTGGGATGCCAGGCGAATGCGCTGGGTTTCCCCGCCGGAAAGCGTCGTCGCACTGCGGTCCAGGGACAGGTACCCCAGCCCCACGCGCTGGAGGAAGCCGAGCCGCTGCGTCACTTCCGCAACTACGTCCCGGGCGATCAGGGCTTCTTCACGTTCAAACTTCCAGCCCTCCACCAGTTTGGCGGCCTCCATGGCCGGCAATGAGGCAAGCTCGCCAGGCGTCACGCCCTGGAGCCTGACGGCACGGGCAAATTCATTCAGGCGCACACCGCGGCAGGCAGGGCATGTTTTTACCTCCTTTTCGTCATCCACCTGCTTGGCAAGCTCCTTGTCGTATTTCAACTCCGCTTCCAGCAGGGACTGGGCCTGGTCTTCCTTCATCTTGCGCTTGCCCACCACGCCGTGCCCCCGGCAGACGGGGCACCAGCCGCGGGGAGAGTTGAAGGAAAACGTGTACGGCTCCAGTTCCGGGAAAGACTGGCCGCAGGAGGCGCAAGCCAGCTTCACGCCCATCAACTCCGGAGAGGAGGAACCGGGGGGAAGCACCTGCAGGAAACCTTCCCCCATGTCCAGCGCGGCGTGAACCGCCTGCGCCACTTCATCCGGGGTCCAGGAACTTTCCGGACGGCTCATCACCAGGTCCAGATCGTGGCTGGAATAACGGTCCAGGGGCTGAAAGCCGCTCAGCGGCACCAGGCCTCCGTCCACCCACAATTCTTCATACCCCTTGCCTTCCGCCCAGCGCGCCAGATCGGCGTAATGCCCCTTGCGCCCGCGCACCAGGGGCGCCAGCAGGGCCAGCCTGCCATGCTTTTTCAACTGCCGGGAAACGAGTTCCACCACTTCCGATTCCGAACGCTTGCCTACCGGCACTCCGCACTTCGGGCAATAGGCCTGCCCCAGCTTGGAATACAACAGGCGCAGGAACTGCCAGATTTCCGTAACCGTCCCCACCGTGGACTTGGTACCGCCGCGGGACATGTTCTGCTCAATGGCCACCGTGGGCGGCAGACCCGTAAGGCGGTCAATGTCCGGACTTTCCAGTTGCTCGGTAAACTGGCGGGCATACGGAGACATGACGTCCATGAAACGCCTCTGCCCTTCCGCAAAGAAGATATCGAAGGCCAGGGAGCTTTTTCCCGATCCGGACAAGCCGGTCAGCACGGTCATTTCTCCGCGAGGCACGTCCAGATCCACGTTCTTCAGGTTGTGGTGCCGCGCCCCCCGCAGGGCCATGACGCCTGCCGGAATATCCATATCCGCGGAATCCGGCATGGCGGCGTCCTGCGGATCGTAAACGGAGGGAAGGCCTTCGAGCACGTCCTTGAGGTACTTGCCCGTGTAGCCCTTGCCGGCCGCCACGATTTCCTCCGGCGTCCCGGCCGCAACCACATGGCCGCCGCCCGCTCCGCCTTCCGGCCCCAGGTCAATCACGTAATCCGCGGACTTGATAAACTCCGGGTTGTGCTCAATCACCAGCAGGGTATGCCCCTGCTCCACCAGCTCCCGGAAAACGGCCAGCAGCACTTCAATATCGGCAAAATGCAGCCCCGTTCCCGGCTCGTCCAGAATCAGCATCTTGGGATTGTTTTTGCCGGAGCCCATCTGGTCCAGCAGTATCTTGGCCAGCTTCAGGCGCTGGTTCTCCCCGCCGGACAGCGTATTCAGCGGCTGTCCCAGCGTCAGGTGGCCCAGCCCCACGCGCCGGAGCACGCCCAGCTTTTCCGCAATGCGTCTGGCACGCGCACCCTTTTCCCCACCGAAGTATTCCAGGGCGGCCGTCACGGTCATGCCCAGAACGTCGGCAATATTCCTGCCGTCGCGGTACACGCTCAATACCTCGTTCCCGTAGCGGGCACCGTGGCACAGGGGACACTGGACGAAAATGTCTGAAAGAAACTGCATCTCCACCTTCTCGCTGCCCATCCCCATGCAGCGGGGACAGCGCCCGTCGCCGCTGTTGAAGGAAAAGAATCCCGGCTTCATCCCGCGGGCGCGGGCCGTTTCCGTATCCGCAAACAGGGCGCGGATTTCCTCAAACACGCCGGAATACACGGCAGGAGTGGAACGGGGTGTGCGCACGATGGGACTCTGGTCCACCATCACCACTTCATCAAGCAGCTCCCAGCCCTTGACGGACTTCACGTGTGCAGGCTCTTCCTCGCACACGCCGCCCTTGGCCACCAGCGCGTTCAAATACACCACGTCGTGTGCCAGCGTGCTCTTGCCGGAACCGCTGACGCCCGTCAGGCAGGCGAACACGCCCAAGGGAATGTTCACGTCCAGTTTTTTCAGGTTGTGCCGGGTAGCGCCGGAAATCTGCAAAAACTTTCCGGGCTTGCGCCTCTTCTGCGGAATGGAGATGCGCCGCCTGCCGGACAGGAACGCCCCCGTCAGGGATTCCGGCACCTCCGCAATACGGTCCGGAGCGCCGGAATACACCAGGCGCCCCCCTTCGCGGCCGGAGCCGGGGCCCATGTCCACCAGACAGTCGGCGGCGCGCATCACGGCTTCCTCGTGCTCCACGACCACCAATGTGTTTCCCCGTGTCTTGAGACGGTTCATGGCGGAAATCAGGCGGGAGGTATCCCGGGGATGCAGGCCCACGGTCGGTTCATCCAGCACGAACAACGTATCCGTCAGAGAAGCCCCCAGGCAGGTAGTCAGACTGACGCGCTCGATCTCCCCGCCCGAAAGGGTGCGCGTGGCGCGGTCGGAACTCAGGTAGCCCAGTCCCACTTCATTAAGATACTCCAGGCGGCTCCGCAATTCGGCCACGGCATGCTTCAGGCCGGGGTCTTCATGGGAACGCGGCGTCACATGCTTGTCCACCCAGGCCAGCAACTCATCCATGGGCATGCAGAACAGATCCGGCAGGCTTTTGCCGCCCAGCTTGAACTGGAGGGCCTCCGGCCTCAGGCGCTGTCCATGGCAGGACGGGCATTCCTGATAAACCCGGAAGCGGCTCAAATACACCCTGACATGCATCTTATGCGTCCGGCTCTCCAGATACTTGAAAAATCCAGCGATGCCGTACCACAGTCCGCGTTCGTACATTTCATCCGGGTCACTGCCGTCGCCATACATCAGCCAGTCCCGTTCCCACTGCTTCAAATCCTTCCAGGGCACGTCCAGACGCACCTGCCGGGGGCTCTTGCGCCAGGCGCGCATCAGGTCCTTCTTGCATTCGGAAAAGACCTTGCCCTCTCCCTCGAAAATATGGATGGCCCCGTTCCTGACGCTCAATTCCGGCTTGATGCAGCGGTTGTAGTCCACCGTGATCACGCGGCCGTAGCCCCGGCATTCCGGACAGGCGCCCAGGGGTGAATTGAAGGAAAACAGGCCGGGCCGCGGCTCCATGAGCGGATACCAGTCTCCGCGGAACTTCATGGCCGGCAGCCAAATTCCGTCCACGCGCGGAACCACGTGGGCCACGCCGCCGCCCAGGCGCATGGCCGTTTCCAGAGCCTCCAGACGGCGTTCCCTCTGTTCCTCATTCAGCCGAACACGGTCCTGAATGACCAGCAGGGATTCGCCTTCCGGCAGGGACCAGTCATCGTCCTCCAGCCGCAGCATCTCCCCATGCGCGAAAACGCGCAAATAACCCTGCGCCACCAGGTTCATCTTGAGCGTGGACAGGTCAATGGACTCCGTACGGGGCACCTCCAGGCAAATCATCAGCTCCGTGCCCGGAGGCAATTCCGCATTCAGCTTTTCGTCAATGGAACCGGGCGTCTCCGGCCTGATCTCCCGGCCCGTCTCCGGATCAAATCCGGACGCCAGCCGGGCGAAGACGAACTTCCAGTAATCATTCAGTCCCGTCATCGTTCCCACGGTAGAGCGGGAAGTCCTGACGGAATTGCGCTGGTGCAGCGCAATCGCCGGAAGAATATTCTCTACGGTATCCACGTCCGGCTTGTCCATGCGGTCCATGAACTGACGTACGTAGGGGGAAAAGGTTTCCATATACCGCCGCTGCCCTTCCGCGTACAGCGTATGCATGGCCAGGCTTGTCTTTCCGGACCCGGAAGGCCCCGTCACCACCGTCAAACGCCCCAGGGGAATATCCACATCCACATTCTGCAAATTATGCTCGCGGGCGCCCCGGATGCGTATGCGCCCATCATCGCAATGACTCATGGGCGGATAATATCATCAATTTGGAATCATTCCAATGACGTTACATGTCATGATTCCGAATTCATTCGCCCTGCGGGTTTCCCGTTGCTTCCTTTATTTTCTCTGCCTTTTTCCGTGTATTCCCTCAGGAAAAATTATTCTGGAACCGTCCCCTTCCACCCTTTCATGAACCAGCCTGCTTTAACCTTATTCCGACTTGGAGCCCCCGAAATTTCCTGCTCCTCTTCTGGAGCATCCTCCCCATGGCCATCTATTACTGGCTGCGGTCCCGCAACAAGGAAAAACCCGTCACCGGCACGGAATATCTAGTCACCATTCCTCTTTTCCTGCTTTTCGGCTGGTTCACCCTGTTCTGCACCTGGCTCATCCATCTTGCCCGGAACAAGCCGGCCGGCCGTTGAACATCGCCCTCCCTCCGCTGCCGGCCTTTACTCCTTTGTCCATGCATCCAGCTTCATGCCGCAGAGGTTGACCTCCACGGAGGCGGCATTCTCCGGCCAGGGAATGACCAGCTGATAACCGCCCGCATAGAGCAGCTTTCCGGAAGTCCTGCCCGCAGGCCGGGTGTAGAGGAACACGTTGACCTCATCGCCTTCCGGCTGCATCTCCACGTACAAGTCTCCCTGATACTGGGTATTCAAGTCAAAATGAAGGGAAATATTCCCTTCTTCATTAATTTCCCCGGATATCAAATGAATATCGTCCTTGCACACGGTTCCGTCCTCATGGCAGCATCCCGCCAGCGTACAGGCGAGGGCCATGGGAACCCAGCAGGGAAGTTTGTGGAAAACATGAGGCATAAAACGTTCTCTCCTTTCTCCTGTAACATCTTGCAGGGAAAATAAGGATGCAAGGAAAATCAGGTCCAACGCCCCGGCATGTCATTCAAAAATGAACCTATCACGTCATGATTTGCCCAAATCGCGGGCCGTGCTTGCATTTCTTTCCGCACCCGCTAGTATTTTTCGATTCTTAGATCGCTGAAAGCGCCTCTACCTCGTCAATTTTCAACAAGACAAAGATGATTAAGTGGATTCTAACCAAGATTGTCGGTACCAAAAACCAGCGTGAAGTGCGCCGCCTGCGCCCCATTGTGGAACAAATCGTCTCCATTGAGGAATCATGGAACGGCAAGGGACAGGACTTCCTGCTTGAAAAAACAAGGGAATGGCAGAGCTACCTGCACCGCTTCCTTCCCATGGACCTGCCGCCCGTGCGCATCGTGGAAGCCGCGCCCAAAGAAGAACTGGAAAGCATCGCCTCCCGGCTGAATGCCCGCTTTGAATCCCTGAAAAACGAATTCGCCGCCCTCCCCACGGTGGAAGCCACTCCGGCCTCCATTGAGGAAGGCAAGGCCGCATGGAACAACATCACGCCCCAGTTCGACAAACTCCGGGAACGTTACCTCAACCAGATCCTTCCGGAAGCGTTTGCCGCCGTCAAGCACGGCGCCCGCCTGCTCTGCGGAGAAGAACGGGAAATCTGCGGACAAAGACAGCTCTGGGACATGATCCACTTTGACGTCCAGCTGCTCGGCGGCATCGCCCTGCACCGCGGCTACATCGCGGAAATGGCCACGGGCGAAGGCAAAACCCTCGTCGCCACCCTTCCCGTCTATCTCAACGCCCTCACCGGCATGGGGGTACACGTGGTAACGGTGAACGACTACCTGGCGCGCCGCGACTCCGAATGGATGGGCATGCTCTTCCAGTTCCTGGGGCTGACGGTCGGCTGCATCCAGAGCATGATGCCTTCCCAGCTGCGCCGCGAACAATATGCCTGCGACATCACCTACGGCACCAATGCCGAATTCGGCTTTGACTACCTGCGCGACAACGGCATGGCCACGTCCAAATCAGAGCAGGTTCAGAGAGGCCACTACTTCGCCATCGTGGACGAAGTGGACTCCATTCTTATTGACGAAGCCCGTACGCCGCTCATTATCTCCGGCCCCGCCGTCGTTACCCGTGAACAGCAGTACGACAACCTGCGCCCCTCCATCGAACGCGTGGTGAAGGCCCAGACCGACCTCTGCAACGAACTGATGACCCAGGCCCTGAAAGCCCAGGAAGAAGGCAGGACGGAAGAAGTGGGACGCAACCTGTTCAAGGTGAAAATGGGCCAGCCCCGCCACCGCGCTTTCATGCGCGCCATGCAGGACCCGGAACTGCGCCGCATCGTGGAAAAATACGAACTGACCCTTTACCAGGACACCCGCAAGAAGGAACTCTACAAGCTGAAGGAGGAAATGTACTTCACCGTGGATGAAAAAACCCATGACGCGGACCTGATGGAAAAAGGCCGTGAAATCATCTCCCCCGGACACCCGGAAGACTTCGTTCTCCCGGACCTCGGCACCGCCTTTGCGGAAATGGATGAAAATCCCCGCCTGACGGAAAAAGACAAGCTCCGTCTTAAAAACGAACTCACCAAAAAGCTGGATGAAACGGGCGCCCGCCTGCACACCACCTCCCAGCTTCTCAAGGCCTACTGCATTTACGAAAAAGACGTGGAATACGTCGTCAAGGACGACAAGGTCATCATCATCGACCAGAACACGGGCCGTGAAATGCCGGGACGCCGCTGGAGCGACGGCCTGCACCAGGCCGTGGAAGCCAAGGAAGGCGTGGAAGTGGAACGCGAAAACCAGACCTATGCCACCATCACCATCCAGAACTACTTCCGCCTGTACAAAAAACTGGCGGGCATGACCGGCACGGCGGAAACGGAAGCCGCGGAATTCCACGACATCTACAAGCTGGACGTGCTTCCCATCCCGACCAACCGCCCCTGCATCCGGAAGGACCAGAACGACCTCATCTTCAAATCCCGCCGCGAGAAATTCAACGCCGTCATCAACAAAATCCAGGAACTCCACGGCAAGGGCCAGCCCATCCTGATCGGCACGGCCAGCGTGGACGCCTCCGAAACCCTCTCCCGCATGCTCAAGAGGGCTAAAATCCCCCATGAAGTGCTGAACGCCAAAAACCACCAGCGTGAAGCCGAAATCGTGTCTCTGGCCGGCAAGCGCGGAGCCGTTACGGTCTCCACGAACATGGCCGGACGCGGTACGGACATCAAGCTGGGAGAAGGCGTGGCGGACCTGGGCGGCCTCTTCGTACTGGGTACGGAACGCCACGAATCCCGCCGCATCGACCGCCAGCTGCGCGGCCGCTGCTCCCGTCAGGGCGACCCCGGCGCTTCCCAGTTCTTCATCTCCTTTGAAGACGACCTGATGCGCAACTTCGGCGCGGCGGAACGCATGACCAAGATGATGGAACGCCTCGGTGTGGCCGACGGCGAAGCCCTGGAACACAGCTTCCTGAACAAATCCGTGGAATCCGCCCAGAAGCGGGTGGAACAGCGCAACTACATGTGGCGCAAGCACGTGCTGGACTATGACGACGTGATGAACAAGCAGCGCGAAATCGTGTACGGTTACCGCAATGAAGTACTCTCCACGGAAAACCCGCGTGAAATGATCTACGACGTGCTGGAGGAAGTAATCGCCACCCGCGCCCACGAATTCCTTGACCCGGACGCAGAAGGCATTACCCATCCCGACGAGCTGCTTGCCTGGATGAACTCCTCCTTCCCGCTGGGCCTCACGGCGGATGCCGCCAAGCTGGAAGACCGCCCGCTGGACGAAACCATCGCCTTCCTGATCGACAAGGTAAAGGCCACGTATGAAGACAAGGCCTCCCGCGAACGTCCGGAATACCTGGACCACATGGAACGCCAGATCATCCTGGGGGCCATTGACAAGCTGTGGCAGGAGCATTTGTACAACATGGACTCCCTCCGGGAAGGCGTCCGCCTCCGCGCCCAGGGCCAGAAAGACCCGCTCGTGGAATACAAGTCGGAAGCCTACGACCTCTTCGTCACCCTGATGGACAGCATCAAGAGCGAAGCCATCGGCAACCTCTTCAAGAGTACCACCAACCTGGACGCCTTTGAAGACTTCCTGGCCAGCCTGCCCCAGTTCGAGACCTCCGACGACGGGCAGGAAAACGGAGCCAGCCTCCCGGAAATCGGATTCGACGGCATGCCGACGGACCTACTCTCCGCCCTGCGCGAACAGGTATCCAGGGCCCGCGAACAGCAGGCAGCGCAGCAGCCGGAACAGGAATCCTCCTCCGCCCCGGCCGCCATCTCCGATGCCACCACCATCGGTGAAGGCTATCAGCCTGCGGCTCCGGAACCCAAACTGGTGATGCCCAAACGCAAGGTCAGCGTCGTCCTCCGCAAGGAAGAAACCGCATCCGTACCGGCTTCCGCTCCCGTCTCCGATGATGAGGAAATCGCCGTCACGCTGGACTCCCAGGACTTCGCAGAAACCATGGACAACCGGGACTCCGCGGAAACCCGCACATTCTAAACACCATCCTGTCTTCGGGCGGAGGAAACGGGCTTGACGGCCTTTTCCTCCGCCTTCAAACTTTCGGTGCACTCCTTGACCACGCTTCCTCCCAATAAATCAACCAACGTCCGTTCCGTACTGGAGTATGTTCCCTACTTCAGGGGCAAAATCTTTGCCGTACATGTGGAACAACCCCTGGTGAACTCGGAGGAACTGGTGGATGCCCTGCTGGACCTGGATGCATTGCAGGAAATAGGGGTGAAGCCCGTCCTGATTGCAGAAGGGCCGGACGCTTACGCCCTGTACGAACATACCCGCGTCTGTGAAATGCGCTCCGCCCTGGTGGAAGCCCCGCTGAAAGGCGGCCAGCTTGTCCGCGAACGCGTCCGGGAAATCCTGGGACGCCATCAGATACCCGTCGTAGCCTCCGGGCGCACGGGCTCGTTTGATACGGACTCCATTCATCTGGCGTACACGCTGGGAGCCTCCAAATACATTGCCCTGCTCAACGACCACAAGGTTCCTTCCCGGGACGGCCACCCCATCGCCGCCATTCTGGAATCGGAGGTTGCCGGACTGTCCGGAAATCTGGCACACAGGGAATTGCTGGACCAGGCCGCGGAAGCCTGCCGTGCCGGCATTCCGCGCGTGCACCTGCTGGACGGCAAAATGCGCGGGGTACTGGTGGAGGAACTCTTCTCGGAAGAAGGCGTGGGCACGATGGTCCACACGGACTCCTACCGGGAAATACGTCCCCTGAAAGAAGAGGACATCCCGGAACTCCTGTCCATGATCGCCCGTTCCGTCGTGGACTCCAAACTGGTGGACCGCAACTATGAGGATATAGCCGCGAAAATCGACGACTACTACGTCCTGACGCTGGATGACAGCATCGTGGGCTGCGTGGCCGTGTACCCTTATCCGGAACACCGCAGCGCGGAACTCGGCTGCCTGTACATCAAGCACCGCCATGAAGGCCGTGGATACGGCCGCACGCTCTGTGAATTTGCCAGGAAAAAGGCGGAGGAAATGGGCGTGGACTTCATCTTCGCCCTGTCTCAAAGCGCCGTCCACTACTTCCGGGACCGCATGCACTATGCGGAATTCTCCCGCGACTGCCTTCCCCCGGAACGTCTCCGCGCTCTGGAACTCAGCGGCCGCAAATCCGGAGTCTTCGGATTGAGGCTGAAATAAATCTGCCAGGACTTCCATTCCTCTTACCGGCTCTTTCTGCCACTCTCTACCATTCCGGCAGTTACCTGCTAAAACACCCCGGAACCAAGCAGTTCCGGGGTGTTTGCAAAACTGGTAGCAGGGAGGTGATTTGAACACCCGACCAAAGGCTTATGAGTCCTCTGCTCTACCACTGAGCTACCCTGCCATGTAGTGGTTGGTGCCGTAAGGCGGAGAGATATTTAGCCCGAAACGGAAAGAATGTCCAGAAGTTTTTATGGGACCGGCATATTTTATGACGCCGGAGCCCTTCCTCACGCACAGAAACTTTTGATGCTGAACAGGATCGTTCCCCCGCAGTCCATCGGCCCGCCGGGACAGGAAGGCCGCCATGCTGTCCGGCGCCTTCCCGGCTTGGATCATCCTTCTTCCCTGTCGGAGCCGTCAAACCGGTGGAACAGAAAATAAAGTCCCATGAAAATTTTCGGGTCCACCACCTTTCCCTGTCCTGTCTGGTCCATCAGCCAGTCGTGCACCAAAGAAAGAGGAATCCGGTGTACGGTAATATCCTCATTGTCCACCCCTCCTCCTTCCGCTACCTGCCGAAGTCCGTCCGCCAGATAAAAGGATACCATTTCCGTCGTCAGTCCGGGGGAGGAAGGCCCGGTAAATAGATAGGTCCAGAAGGAAGCGCTGTATCCGGTTTCCTCTTCCAACTCCCTGCGCGCGGATTCCAGGGAGCTTTCCTCTCCGCCGTCCCCGGAAAGCCCGGCAGGCAGCCCGATGGTACGTGCATGCAGGGGAAAACGGTACTCCTCCACCAGCAGCAATTCTCCCTCTTCCGTCACCGCAATCACCATGACGGCTCCGTTGGCGTTTACCCTGCGTACATATTCCCATCTGCCCTCCTTGACCAATTCCAGAAATTTGCCACGGAAAAGGGTTTGAGGCCGTTCTTCAGGATTATCCGCATGTTTCATCATGGGGCCACGTTAGATTTCCGGCCGGCTCTTGTCAACCACGTCGCCGTACCTCTTCCGTAGCATGCCGGATTCCGGCATGCTACGGTTCGTGTAAGTGCTTGATAAGCCCGTTCGTAATTGTTTCCTTTTCGTCACATTAGGCCCAAACAACAAAGTAAATCATTGATAATAAAAAGGTAATATACGTTTCAAAGAAATATACTCAGGAGGACTAAATTATTGATCGAATCAAGACTAAAAAATTCTTTGATGTGGAACCCCCGTGGAACTTGAAGCGGTGGAACGATGACTCATGAAGATTCAAAAAGATGTTTTTTCTCTTGCCGCAAATCAGTAATTTGGCGCTCCCGTCAGCCGGGATGTCGAGCTGGAGGCGGACGAGTTCGCCTTCTCCATTCCGATAGACGCCGCGAGTTTTCACGGATACGGATGAACTGTTATGTTCTATCCGCGTCCGGTCTCGCAGCCAGACGGGGAAAGCCCATATAGGCTTTACAACCAAACAACTTCATCATTTTCATAACA